>CAZNQF010000030.1:0-4839 GCA_964575125.1 uncultured bacterium | reverse complement strand
GGTAGTCTTTTAGCCCCAAACAAGAGTAAAATTACCAACAAAATTAATATTATTTCCCATGGTCCGAGATTAAACATTGCTTTTATTGTAGTCATGAGACTCACCTGCTCCTTTTATTTAGAAAATTATTAAAAATATTTTATCGAAAAAATCTCAAAAAATAATAAGCGGTTGCAAGACCAAATAGTCCTATGAAATTGAGTGATATTGTCATGCCAAATTTTATTGTAAGAACTATCAAGTTCAATATAATTACACCTGAATCATATCCTGCTATCCCTCCTAGATCTAATTCAATACCTGTAAGTAAAAACTGTTTAACAACACCTTCCGGCATCATCCAGCCCAAAAGTTCACCCAAAACTGAACCTATAACTGAACCCACAAAAAGTATTAAAAATAAAAATCCTGTTGAATGCTTATTCAAAATAGTCTGTTTGTTTATTATATTTTTTAAACTCAGAGGAGTTTATCCTATTATTAATAAGATAGTTCACAATATTATAGATAATATATGATAATAAAAATGGAAATAGTATTAAACCTTTCCAAACAATAAGTGCTGAAATAATTACTCCCAAAATAACCAATCTAACAGAATTAGTTTTTCCTTTTTTAAATGATAAAATTGGAAGTTTATTAAAAGGCAATGGACTTATCATCATAAAGCTTAGGATTACCATTAAAACAAGAATTAGCCGAGGGTCTCCCATTGTCCCGATTATTTGATGGTGAAAAAGCATAAAACCATACAATGTTAGAGCACTCACCGGAGTTGGAAGTCCTGTAAAATAAGATGTTTCTTCTTCAAAATCTAAATTGAATCGTGCAAGCCGTATAGTTCCAAATACCAAAGGAATAAAACTAATTAATGCACCAAGGACTGGATTCATACCTTTAACATAGACTGTATATATCAATAACGCTGGCGATGCACAAAATGAAATTGTATCTGCAAAAGAATCAAATTCTGTTCCAAACCTAGATGGAATATTTAAAAGTCTAGCAATTTTTCCATCAACAGCATCAAATCCACCTGCAATTAAAATAATCCAGCCTGCCTGTACAGGCTTACCATTAATTAATAATCCAATTGAAACGAAACCAAAGAACATATTGATAACGGTTAAAAGATTTGGAATTATTCTTTTATTAAATTTTTTTCTTTTTCTTCCAATTTTCTTATTTCTGTTTTTCACTTAATTTTCCAATTATTGTTTCACCACCTTTTACTTTTTGGCCCAATTCAATTGCTAAATCTATGTTTACTGACATAATAATATCCACTCTTGAACCAAACATTATAAATCCAATTTTGTCTCCAATCTCTAGGCGACTTTCTCTTTTTACATAACAATGAATTCTTCGTGCAATTAGTCCTGCAATTTGTTTTATTTTAATCAATCCGGAATTTGTGTTAATACAAATTAGAGATTGTTCATTTTCTTCTGATGCATCATGTTTAAATGCTGCAAGAAATTTACCTTTTTTATACCTTACTTTTTCTACCAATCCTGATGCTGGAGTTCTATTTATATGTACATTAAATACATTTAAAAAAATTGAGATTAAATGAGCTCTCCCAATTTCCAAATCCTCTATCGTTTCAATTTGAATAATTTTCCCATCAGCGGGAGAAACAAATAGGCCATCTCTCTGTGGAATTATTCTCTTAGGATCTCTAAAAAAAATCAAACAAAATAATAATAACAAACCAGTAATAATCATAAAGATTATTAATATATCAGAGTTTAAACTACTTCCAACAACCCCTGCAACTAAAGTTGCTAGGGTTAATACTGCAATGATTGGGTATCCTTCCTTAGTGATCATTAGTAAAAATAGGAATTATTTATTTTTTCTAATTTTAATTTCACCAATTCAGTTCCACCATCTCTGTAAATCTTTACAGAGATATAATCTCCTGGCCTAAGATCATTGCTTTAAATCACATTTTTAATATCTTGTGGCCTCGTAATCTTATTCCCATTTACTGATAAAATTATATCCTTGATTTTAATCCCCGCTCTATCTGCAGAGCTGTTTCTATTTACTTCAACAACAATAACACCTTCAAGGAATGGAAGATTTAAGTAACGTGAGACCCTTTGATTTAATGATTGCACCTGTAAGCCTGTTGAATAGTTTCTGTCAATTTTTCCTTTATTTTTTAGTTCCTCCGCTACAAATTTTGCTCGATTTATTGGAATTGCAAAACTTATTCCGATGGATCCCTGAGAATAATTTGACCCAGTATAAATAAAGGTATTTATACCAACAATCTCACCTAAACTATTTACCAATGGACCTCCGCTATTCCCAGGATTTATAGCAGCATCCGTTTGAATCATTCCCTGAAATACCTGTCCCGATTCCTGGGGTCCAAAATCCATATTTAAAGCGCTTATAATACCCGCAGTGGCCGTAGGTTGATCACTTACATCAAATAATCCATATGGGTTACCTAATGCAATTACCCATTCCCCAATTATTAATTTGGCTGAATCTCCCAGTTTAGCAAATGGAAAGTTAGAACCACTCATTTTTAATAATGCTAAATCTGAAAATCTATCCATTCCAATTATTTCTGATTCATATTCCTTCCCTCCAGGCAGTGTTACAATTATTTCATGGGCATTTTCAATAACATGATAATTTGTCAAAACATAACCATCGGGGCTAATCACGACTCCTGATCCAGAACTTTTTACTTTTTGGCGATGAAGATCATATGGGAAAAAAAACTCAAAAAACGGATCAGAGAAAGGTGATCTCCTAGATATTTCTTTCAATTGGACTACGTTCACACTCGCAACCGCAGGTGAAACTTTCTTAATTGCTGTTGTGATTGCATTCTCTCTAGAAAATAACAAATCAGTTTGTGCTGATAATACGGACACTAAAAAGAAAAATATTCTAAATATTTTAAATTTCATAATCGACTTTTTCTAAAAACAAACCCTGCGGGGGCGCTTTGTGCAAAGCTACATTTTTTCTTGGATATTTCAATAAATTTATAAATTCCTTTTTTGAATATTTATTTTGTGCTACAGCTATCATAGTTCCAGTTAGATATCTCACCATATGATGTAAGAAACGATTTGCTTTGATAGTGAAAATTACCATATTATTTGCTATTCTCCATGAAGATTGCGAGATGTTACATATAGTATTATTTACATCTTTATTCCATTTTGAAAAAGATAAAAAATTTTGTTCACCTATTATATTTTTTGATAAATTATTTAATAAAGCAATATTTAGTTCAGGTAAAAACCATGCCTGATTTCTAAACAATGGATTGGTTCCGGTGTAAACTTGATATCTGTATGTCCTCAAAATTGCTGAATATCTGGCATGGAAATCTGGCGAAACAACCTCACAAGAGAGAATAAATATATCTTCAGGACATTTAGCGTTAAGTGCTTTTTTTAGTGTAAATGTATCTAATA
The DNA here is from genome assembly GCA_964575125.1 of uncultured bacterium. Taxonomy (GTDB): domain Bacteria; phylum Fidelibacterota; class Marinisomatia; order Marinisomatales; family AB-629-J13; genus AB-629-J13. The sequence goes on along the minus strand of CAZNQF010000030.1, from coordinate 1,387 downwards.
AAGTATTTAAATCAAAGTGAACGACCTGACCAATAGCATGAACACCTGAATCCGTTCGTCCTGACCCAATAACTTTAACAGGATTTTCTTCATTAAAATTTTCTAATATTTTTTCTAATAACTTCTGAATTGTCCGACCTGTTTTTTGTGTCTGCCAACCAAAATATTCACTTCCATCATACTGAATAATTAATTTAAATCTCGGCATACTCTAATATTACAATATAAATGAGATTTGGTAAACTACTCCTTCACTTTCCTGTGTCACTGTTGGATAAACCGAAAGAGATAAATTAGTATTTTGAAGTTTTCTTGATAGATATAAAACGTCTATTCCAGATATAATATGATTCAAAACGATTCCACCGATCAAAAATTTTCCTGCGAGTAATAATTGGTCACTATTTACACGTTTATTTTCAAAATATTTTTGTTGTGGACTAGAGTCCCAATCCCAATCCCATTTATTATCTTTGTAAGCTTCTATAGCATCAAAGTCTCTCCACCGTAGATGTTCGGCAATAAAATCATTTTTATTATTATAGTTTCCAATATCGACCCAAAATTGACGGGGTTTATCGCCTTTACTAATTCCTGCATGTTCCCTTGCAATAGATTGATAGGTATTCTTTTCCAACCTTGAACCTATGATGCTTCCGCTGACTCCAATCCAAAGAAGTGTTTCTGTAACAATAAATAGTTTTCCTCTTTGTTTATGGTTCAAAGAATATTCACCCCATCCAGGGATTATCAATGATTTCCAAACATTGCGAGATAAATTTTTCTGCCTTAAATCTTGACAAAAAACTCCGATAACTGGAATAAACAAAACGAATATTAAAATTTTATTTAGATTTTTTTTAACCATAAGATTGCTCCAATACAAAAAATAATTAAAAATGTGCTATACTTTCCTAGAATATTCCCAAATTTAGAATAAAATGTTAGTTTATCAAACATCGGAACATTTCCTTTAAAAACAGCTCGTTTACCAATGGGTTTTTTATGAATAACTTTTCCAGAGGGCAAAATTATTCCAGATATCCCTGTATTTGCGCTTCTCACAACAGATCTTCTATTTTCTACGGCTCTTAATTTAGCCAATTCAAAATGCTGGTATGGACCTGAGGTATTACCCAGCCAACCATCATTCGCTTGAATTATTAAAAATTCTGCGCCTGTTAAAACAAATTTCCTCACAATCTCAGGTAAACTTGATTCAAAACAAATCAAATTTGAAAAGGAAAAATTTTCAGACTTAAATAAAGTATATTCCAACCCAGCAGTAAAGTTCCCTTGTCCAAAATTAAATTCATTCAATTGAGGGAAATACACTGATAGAGGAACATATTCAGCAAAGGGAACCAATTTCACTTTGTGGTACATC
>CAZNQF010000029.1:10670-15061 GCA_964575125.1 uncultured bacterium | reverse complement strand
ACAGCAATTTCTGCAGCATTAGTTGGAATCCTCGCAGAAATCTTACCAATTAATACCGTATTTTTTATGTTTGGGCTGGGAGGCATGTTCACGGGATTAATCGGCTGCTTAAACAAAAACATTCGGACATTTAAGTAAATTATGACACCTTATTTTTTAATCATCGACCAAGGAACAAGTGGAACAAAATCATTTCTTTTCAATACATATGGTGAAATATGTTTTAGTGAAAAAACTAAACACAAATTAAAACGCTCAAAACTCCTTCACGTGGAAGCTGACCCTATAGCTATCGCTGAAGGTGTAAAAAAATTAATAAAAACAGCAATATACTGGACAAAAGAACAAAAAGGTGAAATTATCTCAGCAGGGTTTTCAGTTCAGAGATCAACATTTTTATTTTGGGATAAAAAGACATGTCAACCTTTAACTCCTGCTCTCAGCTGGCAAGATAATCGTGCACATTACCTACTTAAAAAGTTTAATATGCAAGCACAAACTATTTACAAAAAAACTGGAATTCCACTTAGCGCACACTTTGGAGCATTAAAATATGTGCATCTTTTAAACGAATATTCTGAACTTGAATCAATGATTAATCAGGAAACAGTATATTTTGGTCCCCTCAGCTCATATCTTATCCATATATTGGCTGATACAGCTTTATTAGATCACTCCATAGCAGGTAGATCTCAATTGTTTTCTCGTAGTTCTCTGGGTTGGGATAAATACCTGTGTGAATTATTCAACATCAATTTTTTAAGTCTTCCTCCGCTGGTCCCAACTATCCATAATTTTGGAAAGATAAGAATTAACAACAATAGTATTCCTATTTTTTGTGTTATCGGAGATCAGCAGGCAGCACTGATGGGAGATGTTTTAAACAATTCAGAACAAATTTCGGTAAATCTAGGGACATCAGGATCGGTCCAATATTACACAGGCTCAAATACATCATTTTTAGATGGATTACTTAGTAACTTATTGTGGTCTTCTAAGTGTGAACATCACTTTTTTATAGAAGGAACAATCAATAGTGGTAATTCTCTTTTTTACTGGTTGGAGGACTTTTTGAATATTCCGCATAAAAAAATGCAATGGGATAAACGGTGTAAAAATACAGAGACAAATGGAATCCTTGTACCTGCATTTACCGGTATCGCCTCTCCCTATTGGACTCAGCCGAAAAAAACATTATTTTATAATCTTGAGGGAGCATCAGATAACGAAATTATTAGAGCTGGAATGGAATCTATTGGATTTTTAGTTTACGATATAATACAAACCCTAATAAAATCCGGATTTAGCTATTCCATGATTCATGCCGGTGGTGGTGGTAGTAGATCTCCACTTCTTCAATTTATAGCAGATTTATTAGGTGTGCCCGTAAAACTTTCAAAACAAAAAGATAAAACAGCAGTAGGAGTCTATCGCCTTTTATTTTTTAACAAATTTGGTGAATTCCCGGACACTCCACAATTTAAACAAAAAGAATTTTTACCAAAAATAACTAGCACAAGAAGAAAAGAAAAAATAGAGCGATGGAATAAAGCTTTGACAAAAGCAGGGGTAAAATTATAACATCTCCCTCAGTGCATAAATTAGCAAATCTGCATCTTTTTGATTATTGTAGACTTGGAATGAATACCGTAAAAAAAATTTCCCATTCCAATTAAAAATTGGAACCTCAATAGAGAATTCTTTAAGTAAAATATTTTTTAGTTTTAGAGGATCTCTGGTATTAATCTCAATGCTTGCCATCTGACCCAGCCATTCCTCAGTATTTGGGCACAAATGATTTAATTCAAAGTAATCATCCAATCGACTCCTAGTCTCTCGTACAAGCCATCTGCTTTTTTTTGTCAAATCACTCCAATTATTTTTATGTTGAAATTCTATCGCTTTAGAAACAGTCAAAAAAGCGCTCATGTCTCTGGTTCCCTGCCACTGATTCTCCAACAAAAAAGTAGAATTAGAAGGATCTGTACCTTCCACTCCCCAACTAGTAATTAGAGGACTTATTTTGTCCTGAATCGATTTTCGTACATAGAGAAAGGATGAACCTTTTGGTGCACAGAGCCATTTATGACAGGCACCTACATACACATCCGGGTCCAATTCTGAAATTTCTAGGGGGATATGCCCTGGAACGTGCGCACCATCAACGATAGTTAATATCCCTTTCTCTCTAGCCCTATCGCAAATCTCCTGGACAGGAAAAATCAGCGCCGTGGGGCTTGTAATCTGGCTAATAAAAATTACTTCTGTTTTCTCTGAAACTCCCTTCCAAAAATAATCGGTAAATTCCTCATGAGTGGTGCATGGAATAGGGATTTTTCTTTGAATAAATTTGATTCCTCTCTTCCTGCTATGTGATTCCCAGCCACGAATTAATGCACCATATTCATGGTTAGTAGAAAGAACCTCGTCTCCAGGTCTCAGCTCAAGACCGTTTATAATTGTTGTCACTCCGGTAGTTGGATTGGGGACAAAAAATAAATCACTACCATCACATCCCACAAATTCTGCCAAATTATCCCTTGCTATCTTTAAATAAGTATAAACATCTTCCGCCATAAACTGAACAGGTTGTCGTTCAAGTTCCCGTTGCCAATAATGATATTTTTCAAATACCGGTTTTGGACACGCACCATATGAACCATGGTTAAGGAAAGTTACTTTAGGAGAAAGAAGAAATTTTTCTATCAATACTTTTTATTTTGCTAATGCTCCCATAGGGTCCCAAGGAGGTAGTTTTACTGGTTTCTTTAGATAGCACTTTAATTCTTTTTCCGTTAAATATTTTTTGTGAACCACCACCTCATAGTTATATTCATCAAACCATTTGTCTGTCATAATATCAAATCCCTTGTCACTTCGATTTTTTCCCCAACTGTTTTCCACTCGCCATTTATTAGGTTTCCCCTTAGAATCTAAATCCACACCAGTAAACAGCATAGCATGAGTCATACAACTTTCTCCATACTCCAATCGCTCTGCTTTTGTCATCGGAAAGTCCGTACCGTAGAACAAATCAAAATCAAACAAATCCATATCCATTACCCCAAGGATTCGGTGAAAATACTTCCCCACATCACACCCAAACCATACAGGGATGTCATCTTTTATAGATTGAACTGATGTATCTTTAAGGCGTTTCGAAGGAAGATTTAAATAGCAAATATCTTCACCCCCGACTACATTTCCCAAATACTCAACTGTATAATTTTCATTGTACTTTTTATCAGACATTGGACAGTTTATCAAACATACATAGTTATCTAACGATAATCCAACATGATCATTGAAAAATGTTTTGGGCGTGAGTCCTTGAAATCGATAAAAATTCTTTTTTTTATCTCTTATTTGCCAATCAAATCTATCGGGTGGCGTACCTAGATGAATGATAAGAAGCCGATAAACAGTGCTCAACATATCCTCTTTCATTGAACGTAATTCATTAATGGTTGCACCTTTTTTATATACATTTCTAAGTGTTTTTGCAAATTCTCGCAATTTTCTTGTGATCATTCTATTCATTCGCATTGATTTACTACTCTGAAAGGTTTCAGGCATTTCTGTTTGAGGAACAACTCCATATTTATTAATTAGGTTAATGAACATATGCCACTGGCCACCATCCTGAATAGGATTTTCTACCAAGTGCATAATGAGTCTCCCATCCTTAGGCTCTTTCAAAGTTTTAATGATATTTTCAAGAAAATAATTGGATTTTTCTAGCTTGTCCCAAAACATAAAATAGCTCTGGCTAAATTCAAATTTCTTGAGATTATATTTTCTTCCAAGATAAATCCGAAACAAATTCAATCCTGCAAACCCCCAGCACCTTCCGCTCGATTTCTGATTTGTAACGGGCATTTCTCCAGACACCATATCTGAGAATGTGTGGTCAATTTTCCGGTATGCATCCCAATCCATGGCAAGATCTTCGATCTCACCACGAACCGCTACATTCCTTGCTAAACGCAAGGAATCATCAGAATTAGATTGTTTTTTAAATTCTTTTGTTAACTTTATTGAAATATTTTTATTCACTTTTTATCCCCTTTATTATGGAAAACAATTTTATGCTAATATCGTTGGTTGCTTATAGGTTTTATTCAAAGAGTTACCAACTCTCTTGTTGTGGCATTCAACACCTCACATCCATCTTCTAAAATAATAATATCATCCTCAATGCGAACACCTCCCCACCCTGCAAGATAAATCCCCGGCTCAACCGTAACTACATTATTAACTTCAAGGACTTGTTTACTTTTTTTACTGAGCCTTGGTTGTGTGTGAATTTCCAATCCCAAGCCATGTCCGGTCCCATGATTAAAATTTTTACCATATCCATTTTTTTTAATTATTTTTCGAGGAATCGAATC
>CAZNQF010000029.1:0-10660 GCA_964575125.1 uncultured bacterium | reverse complement strand
TATGCTTCTAATTTATCAATAGTACGAGTTAAATCCTGTGCTTCTTTTACAATGCTGTATATTTCATGGTGTTTAGCTGTAGCTTTTCCAAGAACTGGAGTGCGAGTCATATCAGCATGATAACCTGCATATTTAGCGGCAGCATCTATAACAATAAAATCTCCATTTTGAAATTTTCGGTCTGTTGGTATTGCATGGGGGAGAGCACCATTGGGTCCTCCTGCAACAATTGGAGGATAGGCTTCACCATCTGCTTCCCGGCGATAAAACATAACTAATTCATTGGCAATCTCTTTTTCAGTGGTTCCTTCTTTTATAAGAGGTAAAACCTTTTCATATGCTATATCTGTAATCTCCACCGCAGTACGAATCGCTTTTAGTTCATTTTTATCCTTTACTGCCTGGAGATCTTCCATAATATCTTTTGTAGAAATCCAATCCGTTTTAGAAAATAGCTCAACCATGGTATCATATTGTGAAACTGATAAATGGTCTCCTTCAAATCCCAATTTTAAACCTGATGGAATCAAGTTTCTCTTTTTTGCTCCCATTAGCTCTAAATGAGATAAGTTTTCAATTATTTGAGTAAACCCTTTGACCTGTTCTTTGGATTGCTCTGTATACCGTCCATCAGAAATAAAATATTGATTTTCAGGTAAAACCAAACAGGTAGCCGCAGAACCGGTAAATCCGCATATATAACGTATACTAGTAAGGTTTGTGATAAGGATTCCATCCATCCCTTTTTTACTTAGGACAGCCCTTAATTTATTTTGACGTGTTTTATATAATGTTGGTGTCATGTGTGATAAATTGAAATAAAATTATTTTTCTTGATGAAATTTTTTCAAAATTCTCTTCTTATAATTCTCAAGTTTTTTTTTGTCATTATTTTTATCATCAATCATATTGAGAACATCTAAAGCCTGAGAATATAAACCTTGGTTTTCTAAAATTTTTGTTAAGGTGAAGGTGGCTAATAGTGGACTTATATTTAATGGTTTCAAGTCAGTCGATTGTGCTGTCGATTCCACTTTTTTTTCTTTTTTCTTATTATGTTTTTTATTCTTGAGTTGAGTTTGTGCTACATAATTAAATTTCTCATACTTTTTATGTACTCCCTTCACTGTATTTTTTGACCGTTTTAATTTAATTTGAACTTGTGCTAATAATTGAAGAGCCTCAGGATATATATAATTAGTATCAAGCAACGATTTAAATAATATTTCTCCTGTTTTATAATTATATTTATTTATTTTTATTTCACTTTTTGCTAAAATAAATAAACCTTCTGGGTGATTGATATAATGTTCTAAGCCATTGCGACAGATACTTCCAGCTTCTTTATAATTATTTATGTTTAAATACATATCTGCAATCAAAGGAAAATTCACTGCCCCAGGGTTATCTATTAGTAATGTTTTTAAGTTATTTAATTTTGGACTGTCAATCATCTTCGGTTTTTTTTAACCCAGTCAATTATATAATCTATTGTATCTTGAACAGGAGTCCCCGGTCCAAATAGTTTTCCTACTCCAATATTTTTTAATGATTCCATGTCCGATTTAGGGATAATTCCACCGCCGGTTAATAAGACATTTGTTAACCCTTTATCAACCATTAAAACTTTAACTCTAGGAAAAATTGTCATGTGAGCGTTGTTAAGACTGGAAAGAGCAATGACATCTGCATCTTCCTGTAATGCGGCAGATACTATCATTTCAGGTGTTTGTCTCAATCCTAAATAAATAACCTCCATTCCAATATCCCTATAAGCTGATGCCAAAACTTTTATCCCTCGATCATGGCCATCCAGGCCTGGCTTTGCCATTATAATTCTAATTTTACGATTCATTTAAAATATTATTTCTTAATAAAGTAAAAGTTACAATATGTTCTTGTAATTGTAATAAACGTCATTTTTTATATATTATATTTTTCTTTACTATTAAGGACAAATGTTACAGGCCCTTCATTTGTTAATTTAACTGACATCATTGCACCAAATTTTCCAGATTTAATAGGGATCCCCTCCTTTGATAATTTCTTTTTAAAAAGCTCATATAATAATTCCCCCTTTTCAGGATGAGCTGCATTGAAAAAACTTGGTCTTCGTCCCTTTTTCCAGTCTCCACATAAAGTAAACTGGCTAACAGCTAAAATAGAACCATTAATTTCTTTAATAGATAAATTCATTTTTTGATTTTGATCATTAAATATTCTAAAGCCGGAAATTTTCTTTGTTAAAGATTCCACATCAGTCTCGGTGTCGTCTTTCATAACTCCGACAAAAACCACTAATCCATCCCGGATTACATCCTTTATAATCCCATTTATTGAAACAGTCCCCTTTGATACTCTCTGTAAAACTGCTATCATTCAATCCAAATGTTTTGTTTTCCATAAATATTTTTTAGTTTATTACAAAACGAATTATCAGTTGAAACTTTTATATTATGTGCTAAAATTTTTTGTTGCCTACCATTTTTTAAGATGTGAATGATTAATTTTGTGTCTCCCTGATTTTTTTTTGCTAAGACAAATAATTTATTGATTTCGTTTGAAGAAATTGATGTAGGCTTAAGAAAAATATTTAAATTTTTTGTAAATAATTTGTCTGCCTGATTTAATGGAATAAATTTATCTGCTAACATTTTTATGTTACCCCTATCTGAGTTTTCTTCAGGCTTCCCAGATACAAATAAAATATCCCCCTCATTTAATAAATCCTTATATCTTAGATAAATATCATTGAAAGCAATTATCTCAGCTTGTCCGCCAATACATTCCATTTTTATACGCACCCATTCCTTCCCATTTCTATCAAAATTTTTTTTAATTTCATCAATCAGCCCCCCTATTCTAAAGGATTTCCGAGAATGAGTTGGGATAACATCAGTAAAGTCAAAAGTTGAAAATTTCTCAATATTTTCTGCGTGTTTTAACAATGGATGTCCTGATACAAAGGTTCCTAATACTTCTTTTTCAAAATTTAAAGATTGTTTTTCATCCCATGATTGTGTTTCATAAAGTATTGGCTCTCTTATCATTGGATTTAATTCTTGGTTGTTCCCAAATATATCTACCTGATTTTGGTCTTGATCAGATTGAATCTTTTGTCCATATTTCATTGCAACTTCAATAGAGGAAAAGAGTTCGGCCCGTTTACCAGGAAAACAATCTAACGCTCCAGATTTAATCAAACTTTCAAGTACCTTTTTATTTAGAGATGAAGACTCCACACGTGAAGAAAAATCGAAAATTGATTTAAACTTTCCTTTTTCTTCTCGTTCAGAAATAATATTTTTTAGAGAAATAGCACCAACATTTTTTATTGCATTTAGTCCGTAAGAAATACTTTTTTTATCAATAGGTCTAAAATCGTTGTCTGAAATATTAATATCGGGAGGATGTACTTGAATATTTAATTTACGGCATTCATTAATTAGACGAACAATTCGATTTGTGTCTGACATAAAACTCGTTAGGTTTGCAGACATAAACTCAACAGGAAAATGTGTTTTAAGCCATGCAGTTTGGTAGGCAATATAAGCGTAAGCTGTAGAATGACTTTTATTAAATCCATATTCTGCAAATTTTTCTATCAGTGCAAAGATTATTTCTGCGTTCTGATATGTAATTTTTTTCTTTTTTGCTCCATTAATAAAGTCTGCTTTCATCCTATTCATTAGATCACTATCTTTTTTTCCCATTGCTCTTCTCATCAAATCAGCATCTGCCAGAGAAAACCCTGCTATTTCATTTGCTATTTGCATAACTTGTTCCTGATAAACAATAATCCCATATGTTTCTTCTAAGATTGGCTTGAGTGATCCATGCAAATAATCTATAGGCTTGCTTCCTTGTTTCCGTTTTATAAAATCATCTATATTATTCATTGGTCCGGGACGATATAGGGCATTTAACGCAATCAAATCTTCTATACAACTTGGTTTGAGTTTTGATAAAAATTCTCTCATACCTGATGATTCAAATTGAAATACACCAACAGTTAATCCTTTTGTGAAAAGTTCATATACCTTTTTGTCATCAAGAGGTATAGTTTGAATATCAATCCGTTTATGGGTTTTCTCAATTAGCCCCAATGTTCTCTCAATTACCGTTAGATTTCTTAGTCCCAAAAAATCCATTTTTAAAAGACCTAACTTCTCTAGGCATTTCATATCATATTGGCTCGTAATATCTCCCTTTGAAGATTTATACAATGGAATAAAATCAGTAAGTTCTCCCGGTGCAACAACTACCCCTGCAGCATGGGTAGAAGCATGTCGATTTACTCCTTCAAGAATTAAGGAATGATCAATTAATTCTTTATAATTTCCTAAAGACATACTTTTGAAATCTGGACTTTTCTTTAATGCGGTTTTAAGAGAAATATTTATTTCATCAGGTATTTCTTTTGCAATTTTATCAACCTCCCCAAAAGGATAACCCATAACACGTCCAACATCTTTCACAACTTGCCTAGCTTTCATTTTTCCAAATGTAATAATTTGTGTGACTGATCTTTCTCCATATTTATCCTTGATATATTGAATAACTTCACCTCGTCTCTCATAACAAAAATCAATATCAATATCTGGTAGACTCACCCTTTCTGAGTTTAAGAATCTCTCAAATAATAAACTATGTTTCATAGGGTCGATCGTTGTAATACCAAGCACATAGGATACTAAACTACCAGCAGCTGAGCCTCTCCCAGGCCCAACAGGAATATGATTTTTTTTCGCAAATGATACAAAATCTGCTGTAATAAGAAAATATCCAGAAAATCCCATTTCTTTAATGATTGATAGTTCATATTCTAAGCGATTATTTAATTCAGGAGTGATTTCCCGATATATATTTTTCAATCCTTCTTCGCAAATAGAGCTAAGATATAAATCCGCGTCTGTTTCGGGCTCATCATCAGGTATTTTAAAAATTGGCAAATGATATGAATCAAAGTCCAGCTTTACATTACATCGTTCTGAAATCTCTAACGTTGCATCGCAAGCTTCTGGTAAATCATCAAATAATTTTCTCATTTCACTTGGAGAACGAAGATAAAATTCTTTTTCTTTATATTTCATTCGATTTGAATCAGTTCGAAGATGGTTGCTCTGAAGGCAAATGAGTAAATCGTGAGATTCCCAATGATTTTTATTAGTATAGTGAACATCATTGGTAGCAACATATTTCAGCCCCATATGCTTTGCCAGTTTTAAATTTTTTTCGTACGCTCTGTCTTCCTTCATCCCATGTCTTTGAATTTCAATATAAAAATTATCCTTTCCAAAAATATCCAAATGTTCTTCTACTGCCTTTTGTGCGTCTAGGTCCTTCCCATTAAGGTGGAGACTTGTAATCTCACCGTTCAAACATGCTGATAGACCAATGAGTCCTTCCGAATGCTCCCTTAAAACCTCTTTATCCATCCTTGGCTTATAATAAAACCCATCTAAATAAGAAGTTGAAGACAGCTTCATAAGATTTTTATACCCAGTAAGATTCTTACATAATAAAATTATATGAAATGTTTTTTGTCTGTGCTCCTGAGCAACACCTTTGTGCATTCTGCTACCTTTTCCGACAATATAGGCTTCCATTCCAATTATAGGATTAATTCCTTTTTTTTCACATTGAAGATAGAAATCAACTGCACCAAACATGTTCCCATGGTCCGTTAAAGCTATTGAATTCATCCCAAGCTTTGTAGTGCGTTCAACCATTTGTTTAATGGGTTGTGCTCCATCAAGAAGACTATAATCAGAATGATTATGAAGATGTACGAATTCAGTTCCCAATTTTTACCCCTGCATAAATTGATAAAATCCCCATCATGGTTGCAATTTTTAATAATAATGATGATTTTTTGGCTGTTATTCTTGTAGGTGATTTCATAAATGAAAATACGACAATTGCTAATGGTAACTCAACTCCCAAAACAAGTAAAATTAAATAGTTGACAGAATAAAAATTCATAAAATAAGGAATAAGTGAAATCAGTCCCGTGAGGAAAGATAATAATATTACTAAATTTACTGCTTTTACGATTCCAACCTTAACAGGAAATGTATTTAACCCTGCTTTTCTGTCACCATCTATATCCTCAATGTCTTTTATCAACTCCCTAACAAAGGTAAGAATAAATGCTAACCCTGCTGGAATAATTAAAGTCCGTACGTTGCCAAAAATAATACCACAAAACAGAAAAATTAAGGCCAATAAAAAACCTATGATGGCGTTGCCGAGGATAGACATACCTTTAAATTTTGTTGAATAAAATAAAGCAAGGGGCAGAGCAATAATCCAAGCAATTAGAGTAGCAGAAGCAGGTAATCTTAAACACATAGAAGAGCCTAGTACCCATAATATTATTGTATATATTTTTGCATTTTTAACGGGGATACAGTTTGACGGAATTGATCTTTTCGGGTGATTAATCTTATCTGCTTTTAAGTCCTGTATATCATTAAAAACATTAGCTCCTCCTATAAAAGTGCCTATAATTAATGCAGTATAAAAAACAACAAACATCTCTTCAGTTGTATTTACCATATCTGCGCATATAAATACCGTAGCAAACGATATGAGTATATTTATTGGACGTAAAATTAAAATATAATGTTTTATTGAGTTCATTTTCTTTGTGCTGTTATTAATCGTGGATATCCAGAATAATCTTTTTTAAGCATTACCTCAATATTAAATTTTTTAAATATTTTCAAAACGTTTTCGGGGTGGCTTTCATTGCCAACTTCTAATATCATATATCCATTTGGTTTTACCAAAGAATTAAAATTTTCAGCAAAATATTTATAAAACGTCAGCCCATCCGAATTGTCTGTAAGGGCATCTTCTGGATCATAATTTGCAACCTCTTTCATTAACATATTCATCTCAGATTTCGGAATATAAGGTGGATTGGAAATAACTAAATCATAAGATTTTTTGATTTCAGAACCGATGATATTTCTTTTTTTAAATTTAATATTTTTAAGATTATGAAATTCCGAATTTCTTTTAGAATTTTTCAGTGCAATTTCTGAAATATCAACAGCCGTTATATATGCATTTTTAAATATTCTCCCCAGTGCAATAGCAATACATCCTGTTCCTGTACCAACATCAAAGATAGATATAGAATCATTTTTTGTATGAACACATTTAACCGCATCAATCAATCTTTCTGTTTCGGGCCTTGGAATAAAAACCCCAGGATCAACAAAAATTTTATATCCATAAAATTCGGTATTACCCGTAATTCTCTGAACAGGTTCTCTATTTTTCCGACGTTGAATCCAAGTTTTAAATTTTGCAAATTTTTGTGTGGAGACAGTGTGATCTTTTATATAAATATCATGTAATTTACAATTGAACAGATCTTCTACCATCCAAAGGACATCTTTTCTTGGATTTTCTATGGAATGAGCTAATAATTCAGATTCTCCCCAACAAATAATCTCCCGTAATGAGAGAGAGGGCAAATCTAAATTATTCATTACGTCTTTAAGCTTGTTAACTGCTCTTGTTGCTCTGCTAACTGAAGCTGTTCTATAAAATGTGATAAATGACCATTCATCATATTTTCAAGATCATGGGTTGTAAAATTAATTCTATGATCCGTTACTCTGTTCTGAGGGAAATTGTACGTTCTAATTTTTGCAGAACGATCTCCTGTTGAGACAAGGGAACGCCGGGCTTCAGCCCGCTCCTTTGCCAATCTTTCCTCTTCTGAAGCAAGAAGTCGTGAACGTAAAACCTTCATTGCTGCCGATCTGTTTTTATGTTGAGATTTTTCATCCTGGCACGTAACTACCAATCCCGTTGGTATATGTGTAATCCGAATAGCTGATTCGGTTTTGTTGACATGCTGTCCTCCTGCACCACTTGCTCGGTAAGTATCTATTTTTAAATCTTCATCTCGGACTTCTATATCTGCTTCTTCTGCCTCGGGTAAAACGGCTACTGTCGCTGCCGAAGTATGTAAACGACCACTCGCTTCTGTTTTGGGAACCCGTTGCACTCTATGAACTCCACTCTCAAACTTTAGCTTTCCATAAGCACCCTCTCCATTCAATGAAAATGTTATACTTTTCATCCCGCCTATTCCAGTTTTATTGGCATCCAAAATTTTTAATTTTAAATTTATATTTTCAGCAAAATGAGAGTACATTCTAAATAAATCAGCTGCAAACAATGCTGCCTCATCTCCTCCGGTTCCTGCTCGAATTTCTATAATTGTACTTTTGTCATCATTAGGATTTTTAGGCAATAGAAGGACTTTTAATTCTTCTTCAATTATTTTTATTTTTTCATCTAGTATAGTCATTTCTTCTTTTGCCAGTAATATTAGTTCTTCATCTTGACCAGATAAAATTTTTTCTGTTTCATCCATTTCTTTAACTAAACCTATAAATTCCCTTCCTTTTAAGACTACTGGTTCTAACTTGCTTCTCTCTCTCGCAATGGTTTTTAAACGGTCCGGATTTCCAATGATTTCAGGCGTAGAAAATTGTTTTTCAATATCTTCAAAATGGTTAATGATATCGATAACCTTTTTCTTCATCTAATCACCTCTGCATAATATTTTTTACCTTTTACTAAAATAACAGGTTTCATGATTATAAAGTAATAAAGCGATTTTAATTTAAAAAAAATCAATCCTGATTATAATTTTAAATAATAGATCATTAATTATTTAGGCTGTTAGATAGACGTTTTACCATATTTTCTTTCAAATTTTTCAATTCTTCCAGCAGTATCTACTAATTTTTGTTTCCCCGAAAAAAAAGGATGACACACGTTGCAAATTTCAATTGTTTGATCACCTAAGGTGCTAAAAATCTCAAACTCATTTCCACAAGCGCAGTGTACTTTCCCCTTCTTATAATCCGGATGTATTCCTTTTTTCATTGTTTTCTCTCCATTTTATTTTATTTTAATTAATGCCTCTTTAACCAACTGAATCCCATCAATAATCGAATCAGTGGAAACTGCATAAGAAAATCTTATATTATTAGTTGCTCCAAATCCATCTCCCGGCACTGTCACGACTTTAGACTCTTCTAAAAGATATTCAGATAATTGTGTAGATGACACCAGCTCCTCCCCATTTATTTCTTTACCAAAATATTTTGAGAAGTCCGGGAATGCATAAAATGCACCTTTTGGTTTATCACAAAATATATCCGGAATATCATTTAATAAGTCAATCATTATATCTCTTCTTTTTCTAAATTTTTCCTTCATATTTTTTAATGAAGACTGATCACCGATTAGTGCTTCAATTGCTGCCCTTTGGGCAATAGAATTTATACATGATGTTTCCTGCCCCTGCAATTTGCTCATAGCATCGATAATTTCTTGATTACCAAATGCATAGCCGACTCTCCAGCCAGTCATAGCGTAGGATTTTGAAAGGGTCATAAACGTAACAACTTCTGCTCCAACATGATTGAGACACTGAATACTAGTAAATTGATCATCATATACTAATTGGTCATAACATTCATCTGAAAATACAATCCAATCATGCTTTACCGCCATATCCAGCAAATTTATAACTGCATTGTCCGACCACACTCCCCCTGTTGGGTTCGATGGACTATTAATAATTACTCCTTTTATATTAGGATTAATAATTTTTTCTAATTTATTAAAATCAGGCTCATATTGTTGGCTCGAGATAGTAGGAACCATTAAAGGTTTAGCATCTGTTAATTTTATCATTTCTGGATAAGAAACCCAATAAGGTGAAAAAATCAATACTTCATCACCTTTTTCAAATAATGCTTGGCAAGCAAGATAAAGACTTTGTTTCCCACCATTTGAAACTAAGATTTGATTTTCATTAATATTAAGATTATTATCCCGTTTAACCTTAGTTTGAATTGCAGATTTTAATTCTGGGATTCCACTCACAGTTGTATACTTAGTAAATCCCTCATCGATGGCAGCTTTTGCTGCCTGGCAAATATTTTGAGAAGTAGTATTGTCAGGTTCACCAACAGTAAAATTTATTACATCTATTCCTGTTTGACGCATTTGGGTAGCCTTTGCTGCCATCTGCATTGTAAAAGATGGATTTAGCTTTTTAATTCGTTTCGCTATTTTCATTTATTTTATCTATATATCATGTTGTTTTTCATGGTACTTCATACTATTAAAATTTACTTTATCTGTATCTTTTGCATACTTTTTATTATTCACATTTTTTGAAAAAAAATTTTTTCCCTTCTTTTTTGAATTATTATTAGATTTACTCTTCTGTTTAGTAGACACTTTTTCCTTATATTTTTTATTTGAAACATTATTTTTAAAATGAGACTTGACCGATTTATCTTTTTTTGGGTTTTTCTCACTTAAGAAAGAGCTTGGTTTCTCTCCAAAATTTTCTTTTAAATCCTTTTCAACAAAAAAAGATTCTTCTGTATCAAATAACCCAAAAATTGTTCCATACCCTCTTGTAATTCCATTCCCTAATCCAATATAATTTGGTAAAATAAAATTTGTTTTAAACCCTCCATAAAATGATCCCCATTTCTTTTCTCCAATAGGTTTGGGCAATAATGAAGATAATGAAAGCCAAGTGTAAACCTTGGTATCAAGTTTAATTCCCATTTCTTTTCCTAAAAACAAAATATTCTGCGTCAGT
>CAZNQF010000028.1:0-15142 GCA_964575125.1 uncultured bacterium | reverse complement strand
TCGGAATTTCGATCTGTAACTGAATCGGGATAGTAATAATTATTTAAATTATCGATCGTGATAGTGACCGTGCTCAGGAGACCAAACTTTCCCTGGTGGAGGATTATTGGTGTCAGAAGATAAAAATAAAACATATATAACAAAAATTAATGCAGCAATAAAAGAAGCACCGAGAATGTAAATCCAATTTTTCCCTGATTTTTCGTCTGATTTCTGGTGGCAATTTTTATATTTTTTACCACTCCCACAGTGGCAGGGATCATTTCGTCTGATTTCTTTCTTAATACTTTTTTCCTCTTTTAATGATAAATATCATGAAAAATTAGATTTCGAATCGATCCAAGTTACCACATTCCCACTTTTTTAACAAAGATGTGTAATACAACCAAAGAGATAACGATACATATATTTTAAAATATTAATCGATATTGAATATTGATACTTCGTCCTTTTTCAGGCATAATCAGCTTTATTCTTGAAAGGTGATTATAATATTCTTCATTAAAAATATTATCTATTTGAAAAATAAATTTGTGTGTTATTTGTGATGAATGAATTGTGTAGCTTCCATTTAAAGCAGCTAAAAAATAACCTTCCGTTTTAGTTTCAAATTCACCTAGTTTTGATTGGGGTAGGACTTTTTTAAATGTTAATAAAATAGAAGCTGGTTTAAAATCTAACTCTGTTGAAAAGAGTAGTTTATCTGGTGGCATATTTGCCAAAGATTTTTTATCTGATAGGTTGTTTCCTCTAGTAGCTGAAATACTACCATAGAAATTGAATGATTTGGTTAGCTTATATTTGAAATCAGATTCAAAACCATAGATGCTTGATTCCAACCCTTTTATCTGATATTTATAAAGCCAGCCACTTGATCCACTTCCCCATTCAATCCAATCGGCACCAGGCTGGTATCCATCTCCCATTTTTGAACTAATATGATAATTAGGGCTATAGCTGTGATAGCCTGTCAATCTAATATTAGCTTTTTCAGTACCATACTCCAAGGATGTTTCAATACCAAGTGACTTTTCCAAGCCTAATTTAGGTTGTCCTATTTCATATGCATAAGTACCTAGATGAGGGCCATCAGAATATAAATCTTCAATACTTGGAGCACGTCCAGTGTACATCAGACCCTATGAAAAATTCCAGTTTTCCCAGCTTCGTAAAATTTCCAAGGCAGATGAAAAAATCGGAAAATCCCGATTTACGACTTGACTATTATTTAAGTTTGATAAATAAAGTAATGATGTTTTTGGAATAACGGTAAGATATTCAAACCGAGATGAAAACATGAAAGTTAAACCCTTTATTTCTTTTTCTAATAATCCAAACAAAGCCAACCTTGTTTCTTTCGCATCTGGGGTCCAATAGAATCCTCCTGCTTGGAAATTACGATATAGAAATAAGGATCCAACAGTTATCCCACGACCAGTAAATTTACTTTGAAGAGAGAAGATTTGTTGGTTCATACGGACCGAGGGATTTAAAATCCCTTTTTCATATTCTGTATGCTCATAGCTTATGAAACGCTGATCAATATCAAATATTTGAAATCCTAAAAAAGAAATATCATGATGGTAATTAAACTTTTGAGTATTCTTATTCATTTGTATATCCACTCCATCAATATGTCCTTCAGAACTTCCCGGAATACCATAATTCATTATAATATGTTCAAAAGCTAATGTTGAACTATAAGCTTTGCCGAAATAAGAATAACTACCAGTCATTTCATAATTAGATAATGAAGTATTATCTAAAACTCCCTTTGGAGTGCTTTGATTATCTGTATTTCGGCGTAGAAGTGAAAGTCTCACGTGTTGCTTATTATTTAAAGGTAGATATGCTACAAAATTTCCGAATAAACTTTTATTTGATGACTCTGTGCCAATGAGAGTCCGAAAACTTTTTTTATTAAATCTGGCTTCTGAATTAGCCTGTCTTGATACATTAATGACACCTCCAATGGTATTAGAACCAAAAAGTAAGGCCTCTGGCCCACGTATAATTCTAACTTTATTGTAGGAGGCCATATCTATACTGATAGTGTGATCAATAGATGTATTTGAAAGATCTCCAGCTGTTATTCCATCTTCTGTGAGTAAAAATCTATCACCTGTATATCCTCTTAAAACCGGCTGCGTTGTCCCCTGCCCCATAGACCGTATAGATATACCTGTTTGTTCTGCTAAGGTTAAAGCCAGAGATGACTTTAAATTAGTATGGTATTTATTTCCAGTAACATTAATATTAGATGCAATATCTTTCGGCTGAATTTCACGGTGTGCATCAACAACTATCTCTTCAATTTTTATAGTGTCCCTTGACATAAATACCATACCAATATCATTCAGATATTTATTTAACTCTAATGATTTATTTATATCTTTGAATCCTATCATAGAAATTGTCAAAGAAATCTCCCCATATGGTAAATTATCTAAAACGAACTGACCATCAACCTGAGAAACTGTACCAATATCAAGTTTTTTTAGATAGATATTAGCTCCATGAATAGGTGTTTGATCTTCATTATTAACAACCACGCCTATAACAGATGCTTCCTGAGACAATAATTTCCCAAAAAATAATACAAAAATGAATGATTTGTAGATTAGATTACCCTTAAGTTTTTAATAACCTTCATTATATTCTAGCTACTGATAAGTTTAGAGTTTAATAGTATTTTAAATTAAGGGTGGGTGTTAAAACACCATATCGTAATCTTAAGACCACGATATTTCTAGGAGGCAATGATAAGCACCCACCCATGTTTTAAAAAAGCTCACTAAGGCCGTAATAGCCCTAATTAACTATTACAGGTACGTTGTTAGTCGAAGTATAGTCAGCGTGTCCTTCATGCATAAGTTGAAGTTGAAAACTAGTTGAACCAGAGCTAATTCCAATGACATGTATAGCTATTCCATGCTCTTCTTCATGGGCATGGACTTCCGCTTCTACAACTGCAATAGTTGAATCATTTTCAGAGACTGATAACTCATCTTCTTCATCTTCTTCATGGTCAATCTTGTTTTCTTCATGGTCGAGGAAATAAACTGAAAGTTCAAGAGTATCACCAACTGCTAACGTAATAGTACCATACATAGCACCCTCAAATTCTTTGTATTCCACGGCTCCGCTTTCATTTTCTAAAACAAAACCATCTGCATCGGTATGATCTTCGTCATTATGTTTATCCTCACAGCCTATCGTAAATAATATCATTGTAACAAACAAAAACACTACGTGCGCCCTAATATGACGCAAAAAAATAAATTGCATTTAATGCTCCTTAAATAAAGTTAAAATTTCACACTACTTAGGTAGTGTATTTAAAATGGGGTATTATATAAGATTGGGGGGAGGACGACTGTATAGGGAGTAATAAACTATAGCTCCATAATTATTAGTAGTATTACAATAAACATGTAGCTGTAGATTATTTGGACAAGTTATTTTAAAACATTCTTGCCTATTAACTTTAGTTTGTTTGATTATACATTTTTCACATCGATGAAAGAAAGAATGATGATGCTCATTATCACATTCAGGGATACATATACTATAACCTTCCGCATGAGATTGATCGTGAAGATCAATGTGCAATGTTCCTGCAAAGACAAGAATTGATAATCCAAATGTTATTAAAGTTTTTAGCATATTTTTAATATGTATATATATTATATCCAATTATACTAAGAAGCTCTCTATTACGAGAACTTCTTAGTGTGCTCCGGTACCTGGACTCGAACCAGGGACACGCGGATTAACAGTCCGCTGCTCTAACCAACTGAGCTATACCGGAATTCTTTACTTTTCAGTTAAAATAGACTGATTAATTTATAGTGCTTTTCTAACTTGGAAAAGTTACATTTCTTTTTCTGCTTTTAATTTTGTCCCTTTAACAAATTGACCATGCTCTAGATGAGTTTTATTTATGTATACAATGCCATTATCATCATGAGGATCCCCAAACCTAGCATGTAAAGATTTTAACCCACCCAACCACCATCGTTTATCTTGTATATAAACCAAATCTCCTGGATTTGCTTTCATGCGCTTCATATCATGAATTGACAACCTAATAACATTATCCTCAGTTTCTTCTATAATCCAATCAACTATCACATCCTCACCTTTTAGTTCATTCACTTTAGAACCTTTATAGATAGTTTTCAATTTGTGAATATCAAATATAGTCAATCCTTCTAGTTTTTTATCTGAATCAGGTTTGGTGAAAAAAGTTACAATCACACCTACTCCTGCACAAACTGCAATATTGTAAAGCGCTCCAATATATAAATATCCGCGTCCCGGACGTAACTCAATTCCATGTGAAAAGGGTCTCACTAATTCTGGGAAAAATTGTCCTAATATCATCAAAAATGCACCACCTAAAAATGTGGCAATTACAGCAGGAGTGGTAAATCTTTTCCAAAAAATACCTAGAAATACTCCTACTACCAATGGTGGCGTAAAGGTTGAGTGAAACCATCCGTGAGCTTCATAGATTGAATCAAAAGAATTAAAAAATGGGACAAGAATTACAGCTATCACTTTTACAGCAATTGATGCCCAGCGGGCAATCTCTAATTGTTGTTTATCCGTAGTTAGCTTTTTTCTTAATGGATTATAAATATCATTCACAATAATGGCTGAAGATGCATTTACTAATGTATCTGCTGTTGACATAAGAGCAGCACAGAGTGCAGCAATAATAAATCCAAATACACCAGGTGATGATACAATATTGGTAACTGCAACAAACACATCATTTGCTGCGAGTCCCTCAGGAAGTACTCCTGGGACCGCATTTGATATAGCACGTCCAATCCATCCTGCATTAGAAACAACAATTGCAGAGATAGGCAATATCACCAAAACGTTTACTGCGGCAGCTTTTCTCCCCTCATTCACACTTTTAGCAGCCATAAAACGCATAATGAGTCCCTGATTAAGAAATAAGAAACCAATAGAACCTGCAATCCCATCTTGCCAGAAAATTCCTACAAAGTTAAAATTAGGAGGATGATTAAATTGGGCTAGAGGTAGTTTTTGTTCTGGAGAGAGGTTCATCCAAAATGCTTTCAATCCTGAAAATGCTGTATGGTCTCCTAAGTACTGAATCCCTAAAAAGAAAAGTAACATTCCAGCAAAAATAAGGATGAAACCCTGCAGTAAATCTGTAAAAATAACTGATGTCTGTCCTCCAAAATGCATATAAATAGTTGTTGCGACTGCAATAAGAATAACTGTCAACATTAATGGGATTCCATAAATTCGATATAAGGCTGTAGCCAAGGTTAAAAATTGAATTGCAATATATCCTATCATATACAAAAGGGTCATCATTGTAGCCAGGTAGCGTGCTTTTCTACTGAACCTTCTTTCAAAATATTCTGGAATAGAACGAACTTTTGTATAATAAATAATAGGAAGCCATCCGAACATAAATAGAGGCATAAAAAACCAATCATTCATATATGTCATAGTCGATGACAGCCCATATTGATAAGCTTTTGTGGAATATTTTACAAAACTATGTGAACCAACACCAGTAGCAACAATAGATATAGTTATCAACCACCATGCAAATCTACGACCTCCAAAAAAATAATCATTCGTGGTTTTGCTATATTTACCAAAGTAAGCTCCAAACCCCATTACCAACGCAAAATAGAATAGTATTACAATCCTATCTAAGGAGGTTCCAACCATAATATCCATTATTGACTTCCTATTGCTAAATAAATAAAAAGAGCATGAATCCCTGCATAAAAAATGAATCCGTAAAGAAGAATAAAAACCCACTTTTTGTGACGATTAAATGAGATCCTTAAAGCTTTTGTACGTATAATTAGTATCATTCCAAATACAAAAGCAATCCCCCCAACAAAATACAAATAAAGATATGGCAACCAGGTTCTTGAAAAATCAAGCATCGATTCTTTCCTTAAATATAGGGTACAATTCTTCCCAAGAGTCTTCCAATCCTTCTACTTGTACTTTTGTCTCACCTAAAACAGGCATAAAATTCGAATCTCCTCCCCATCGGGGAACCACATGAAAATGAATGTGATCTTTAATCCCAGCTCCTGCAGATTCTCCTATGTTTGCTCCAATATTAAATCCCTCCGGTTTCATTATTTTTGATAATGAATTCATTGAATGATCAATTAAGTCTAAAATTTCAATCTTCTCATTCTGAAGCATATCAGTGAAAGTATCAATATGTCGAAGGGGGGAAATCAACAGATGACCATTATTGTAGGGATATAAATTCATTAATATTGTTGATGTTTTTCCTCGAAATAATATTAGTCCTTCTCTATCGTCTAGCTTGGGTTTCTTGCAAAAAATACAACCTTTTTCTTTCTTATTTTTGACATATTCGATGCGCCACGGAGCCCAAAGATTTTTCATGTAATTCTATGAATACTTAATAGGGATAAAAAATTGAACAGAATAAAATTAATCTTCTTCCCTACTTTTTTTGTATTGATTTATTACCTTTTTCTCAAAATCTTTTGGCATATTTTCGTAATGGCTGAACTCCTCTGAATGCAAACCTCGTCCACCTGTTAAAGAGCGAATTGTATTTGCATAATTATACAGTTCAGCCTGTGGAATTTGAGCGTTGACTATTTGAAAACTTCCATCAGTTTCCATACCCATTACTTTTCCTCTTCTACCGGAAATATCACCCATAACATCGCCCATATGTTCTTCAGGCATTTTTACTTTCACCTTACATATTGGCTCCAACAGTCCGGGCCTTGCACCCAAAAATGCTTCACGAAACGCATGCTTTCCCGCAGTTTGAAATGCAATGTCCTTCGAATCCACGGGATGCTGTTTCCCGTCATAGAAATCCACTATTACATCTACAACATGACATCCAGCAAGCACACCATCCTCTAAAACCGATTTAACTCCTTTTTCTACGGACGGAACAAATCCTCTATCTACATTTTGACCATGTAGTGATTCGGTAAATTCAAAACCTTCTCCTCTAGGTTGGGGTTCGATTCTCATCCAAACCTCTGCAAATTGTCCTGCTCCCCCTGATTGTTTTTTGTGCCTATATTTAGATTCTCCCTTACCATGAATTGTTTCTCTGTAGGGAATTTTAGGCTTAATTAAATCTAACTGAACACTAAATCGTCTTTCAAGACGCTCTATTGAAATTTTTAAATGCAGTTCTCCCTGACCAGATATAATTGTTTGCCTAACTTCACTATCTACACGATACACAAATGTGGGATCTTCTTCATGCAGCGCAGCTAATCCCATTGCAAGTTTTTCCTCATCACCTTTTGAGTGTAATTCTACAGCAGAGTGAATATTGGGATTCGGATATACCATTTTAGGTAAAGATACTTTTTTAGATGGGCTGCATAAAGTATCTGATGTATGTGTGTTCTTTAATTTTACTACTGCACCCATATCCCCCGCATTTAATTGTTGAACACTTGTCCGTTCTTTTCCATTTAAAACAGATAGCTGACCTATCCTTTCATTATTACCTCTTGAAGTATTGTTTAAATCAGATCCTGCAGAAACTCTACCAGAATAAACTCTAAAAAAGGATAAATCGCCTACGTGTGCTTCACTAATCGTTTTAAAAACCTGTGCAACTGTTTCAGAATCATTAATAGAAATAGCATCATCCTTGCCACTGCTGTCAACTACATTGACATTCCCCCTATCAGTTGGAGATGAACCATATTTTGAGATGAAATCCATAATTCGGGGAACTCCAACATTTGTTTGGGCTGATGAACAAAATAGTGGAATTAAAGTTTGGTTTTGCACAGCAGCATGTATACCACCACGCATTTCTTCTTCAGTCAACCCTCCCTTTTCAAAAAATGTTTCCAATAAAGAATCATCCGATTCTGCAACATATTCTATCAATTCTTCATGAAGTTCAGATGATTTTACTTCCCACTCTCCTTCAGCAGGTGCCTCTGAATAATTTCCTGAACCATCCATTTTATAGGTGATAATTTCTTTTCTTAGCACATCAAGAACCTGATTAAATCCAGGGCCAGAATTGATAGGCAACTGCATAGGAAAAACATTTTTCCCAAATCTATCTTTGACTGTTGATAATATTTCATCAAACTTGGTATGCTCTCTATCTAATCCATTCACAACAATTAGTTTTGGAATCCCAAATCTGGTTGCATGCTCCCATACCTGTTCTGTTCCCACTTCAACGCCTGCAACAGCATGAATGACAACCATCGCCATATCTGCAACAGATATAGCTCCTAGTGCTTCACCTATAAAATCAAGATAACCTGGAGCATCTATAAAATTGAATTTTTTATTATCCCACTCAACAAATAAAGGCGTAGAATGAATTGAAATCTGTCTGGACTTTTCACCAGGATGATAATCCGAAACCGTATTACCACTCTCCACAGAACCAATTCGGTTAATAACACCACCATTTACTAACATGGCTTCTGACAAAATGGTTTTACCTGACCCTCCATGGCCAACAATCGCAAAATTACGAATGTCTTGTGCTTGATAATCTTTCACTCTAATATCCTCTTTAAAATAAAAATTGACTAAATAAAACGGGTTGAAGTGTAGGATATAATTGAAAAAAAACCAAGGAAATAGATGATTTTATCACTTCGGTACCATCCAAAACCTATTTTTCATAAATTATTTTCTTCACCTAATAATATAAAATTTGATGTTTCATTTATATATTTTCTTAATGCAGGGATCAGAAACACCCCCTTTAGATTCATTAATGAAAATTCTTGAGCCAAAACTTTTAGCCGTTGCTCTATAGGTTTTAACTTGTTTATTACTATGACCTTATCCTCTTTAAGAGTACAACCTCCACCAGCAAAATCACCTTTACCATGAATAATTTTAAATCCCAATTTTTTAGCTAAGGTTTCAAACTGATCCATAAGTTGATTTGGTTTCATCTATAATAATTCCTCACGGTTTGATTTGGATATCTTATCCGTTAATAATTTAACATCTTCAACAGAGTCCTTATGCACAACTAAGGTTGCTTCCTTTGTATGAACAACAACCACATCTTCTAACCCTACTACAGAAGTAAAATGGTTATCTGAATGTATAAAATTTCCTTTCCCGTTCACAACAATTCCATCTCCCCTAATAACATTTTTACCTTGGGTTTTTGGGAGTAGTTTACTTATAGCATTCCAGGAACCTAAATCGTTCCACTCAAAATCAGCTTTGACAACGTATGCATCTGAAACAATTTTTTCCATAAGACCATAGTCAATGGATTCAGGTTCAATTTTTTCCCAAACATCAACTATATTTTTATTTTTTTTAATCAATGGCTTCATTTCCATGAGATGTGAATATAAATCTGATGTATGTTTTTTCATCAAATTTAATAATACATCAACTCTCCAAACAAAAATTCCAGAGTTCCATAAAAAGTCCCCGCTCTTTAAAAATCTTTTAGCGACACTTAGATGTGGCTTCTCTGCAAATGTTTTTAAATGAAACGCATTTGGGTAAGCTGAATCCTCCTCTTGAGTATGTTGAATATATCCATAAGCAGTTGAAGGAAATGTCGGTTTAATCCCAACTGTCACAATAGAATGTTTTTGAAGTGCTATTTTACTTGAATTTTTTAATGCTTTAACAAATTTTCTGTGACCCACTATAATATGATCAGCGGGAAACACACCCATTACTGCATCCTTTTTAAATTTTTCTAAGTGTAAAGCTGAAAGACCAATGCAGGGAGCAGTGTTTTTTCCGCTTGGCTCTACAATAATGTTTTTCTTTGAAATCCCTTCAATTGAATTCCCAATTTTTTCAGCAAGATCAGATCGAGTCACGATAAAAATATCTTCAACCATTCTAATTTTACGAAGGCGGTCTACAGTCATTTGAAGCATTGACTTATTTCCAACTATTTTTAACAATTGTTTTGGGTAATCTTTGCGGCTTAGGGGCCAAAAACGTTTTCCACTACCTCCTGCCATAATGATACAATACATGATTTACTCCATCCCTACTTTAATTTCATTGAGCTCGTAATCCCAATTTGCTCTTATATCAACGGTGTCAGGATAAACATAAAATCGTTCTGAAGGATGAAAAGGGGATACCTCTCCATAGCTATACTTAAAATCTTTATTTGAATCTTCAAAAAAGAATAATGTGTATTTACCTGAGGGGATTGTATTTAATATAAAAATTGATTCAGAATTTACAACAGCTGGAAATCTGTCCATTGGATTTTCAATAGAAAGAGCTTCAACTGCTAAGTGTTTAATTTTATTATTTATAACCTTTCCCCATAAATTCCCATAACCTATTTTATCCTTAGAATTTATCGTTACTTTAAAAACTGTGTCTTGTAGTGATACGTATGGAAGCGTATCTACTGAAACCAAGGTTAAAAAATAAACTGTGTTTTCTTCCCATCCTGTATAAGGCTGAACTGCTAATTTCATAGGACTTTTCCATTTAGTAATCAATCTTATAGGGGCAGAATCACTTTTAGTTAACGAATAAGTAAATATTGGTTTCTCAATTTTCATTGGTCTTGATAAAACAATTTCAATAGGTGGACCTCCATTTTTATCGGGATTAATATTTACAACTGTTTTCGGAGAGTTGATTTTAAGATATGTTGTATCCGACATCTCAGGTATATATGATTTAATCCGCACAGAATCCAAAATCAGATCTTTATTATCAGAAACCGAATAATAATCAGGAGAAATAGCAGCTCGGATTAGTTTTGCTTGAATTACAGTATTTAGATTTTTATTAAGACTATCTACCATAAATATTAAATTATTATCGTTTTCAGGATCTAAAAATAAATTTGGGATGAAAATTCTGTCACCTTGAATTATTTCTATAAAATCAGATAATAGAAGTTCTTTTCTCGTCTCATTAAAAAATAATCTTCCCCAATATTTATCAATAAATAGTGATCTTTTTAATTTTAATGGTTTTGTGAGAGTTCTCATTTTGAAGAAAATATTATCTTTGCTTTCTTCATTAATTAGTACAATTTCACTTTTATTGGGGATACCTGCCCTCAATACTGCTGGACCGTATGGTTTCCCTGCGCTTTCTTTTCCTACTCCTAAAACACAATATCTCCCTGGTGATAAAAATTTAAAAGAAAAACTTCCGTCATCTCCAGCATCAGTGATATAGAGAGGTAAAGATAAATAAACCGAATCTCTTTTTACATTTTTTTCCCATTCCCATAGATGAACAGAAACGTTTTTATCATCAAAAAATTTTCCTGAAATTTCTCCTGAATCAATATTTTCCCCTGTACTAAAAGCAATTTGAGTGCCTCTTTCCATAGCAACACCGTGCTCATCTTTTAAATCTCTACTAATAGTTAAAATATATGTCCTGTCAGTTTCAAGAGTATCCAATATCTCAATTTCAATCATATCTCCATTAAGGTCGATATTTATTCCCTTTTTTAATGCAGGTGAAATGGCGAATGCTTTTTGAATTCCATTTTCACTCATATATTCAGAAAAATATAATCTAATATTTCCACCTTCCCATAAAGTAGTACCTTGTGCAGGATCACTTCTAATTAACTTAGGAGGAGTTGTGTCTTTTGGCCCTCCAGGTGGTAATTTTACCGCTGCACATGAAATAATCAAACTGCTCAGTAATATAAATAAATAAAATAGAAGGATTTTTCGAATTGTGTTCATCTTAAATTAATCAATCTCAAGTTTTATAATTCTGGGCTCAAATTTACGGGTATTTCCCTAAAATATTTGATAGACTCCTTTGTCACTGAACAAGTTATACACCACACAAAAACACCAGAAGCTTTTGCGTTAACAATAGCATTCCCAAATTTCAGATCTCTTTTCCACATAGGCCTAAATTCATTTCCATCTTTTCTTTGACATACAAATAAAATGCCTGCATCCATTCCTTGTTCCACTAATTTTGATAACGCCAAAGCGTGTCGGGTACCCCTTGCGGTAACAGCATCTGGGAATTTTGCAATTCCATTCTCCACAAATGTAACTGATTTTACTTCAAGATAAAATGGACTACCTTCTGAGTCCTCCAATAAAAAATCAAACCTGTGTTTCCCTACAGTTATTTCCGGCTTTATGAGTTTGAAATTGTTAAACATAGGTAATATTCCGTTTTCTATAGATTCTTTGACAAATTGGTTGGGCAAGGTTGAAACTAGGGAAATAAATTTCCCCTCATGATAAACCATAATAGTTGTGAAACGTGTTTTCCTTGGTATTTCTTTTGAAACAGGCCTTAGATATAATACCGCTCCCGGAACCAACAATTCTTTCAATCTTCCTGGGTCCGGTAAGTGACTTTGAACTAATTTTCCATTTATCTCTACCACAGTTAGAAATCGGTTGGGACGGGAATGAAATCGTCCTTTTATAAGAGGACCTTCTATCTTCATAAACAAATTTAATGCACAGATGAAATATGATTCAATTTCCTTTCAAATTATTTATACGAATTAATGTATCTTCAAAGCAAAGAATATATAAAATATCGTGAAACATTTAAATAGCTACAATTTTGTTATACCTGTTCTATTATCTTTTGTCTTCTTTAGCTGCAGTGATCTTGGAGATTCTGAAGTTATGGGTTGCACAAATCCTACAGCTTGCAATTATGATTCTAATGCGACGGAAGATGATGGCACATGTGGAACCCCAGATGAAGTATGTGATTATTGTCTAGATGGCGAAGTTATAGATGGGGATGATGATAATGATGGTATTTGTAATGATGACATAGTTCCCGGCTGTACAGAGCAAACAGCTTGTAATTACAATGCTAGTGCTACTGAAGATGATGGTAGCTGTCTTGAACTTGATGCTTGCGGTGAATGTGGTGGTGATAGCTCAACCTGTGTAAGTTATTTAACGGATATTCAACCTATTTTTAATTCAAACTGTACCGGATGCCATGGAAGCTCTGGTGGATTAAATTTATCTTCTTATTCTAGCTTAATAATGGATGGTGGAAATAGTGGTGATGTAGTAGAACCTGGAAATCATTTATCAAGTTATTTATGGGAACTAGTGGATGATGGCACTATGCCCCCTGGGAATAATCCTGATCTCTCTTCGGATCAGGTGAGCTTGATAGCACAGTGGATCAATGAAGGGGCACATAATAATTAAATGAAAAAATATCTTTTACCTTTTTTATTTTCAATCCCTCTTTTTGCGCTTCCTCGCTTCTCAGTTGAAAACGGTTCATCATGCAACCTCTGCCATGTGAATCCAACAGGTGCTGGTTTAAGAAATGATTATGGAGTTACTTTGTATTCTATGGAAGAACTGCCTATAGAAAAAGGGAAAATTTTTACAGATGAAGATTATACGGGGATGATTCTGGAGCACTTACGATTTGGTGCTGATATACGATTTCAAGTATTATCCCGTAAAAGCACTGACAATGAATCTAAAACTGCTTATTTCCCAATGCAGGGGGACCTATATGGAAACCTATCTGTTAGTAAGGGAATCGATTTTTATGTAAAACATGATATTATTCATCAACAACCTGAATTTTGGACAACCCTTAAAATTTTACCTTTTGATGGATACATTCGATTTGGAAAATTTATCCCAACTTACGGATTAAGATTGGATGACCATTCTGCATTCATTCGTGGAGGAAATTTAAGATTATCTCATGGATTACAAAAAGAGGGAATGATATTTTCACCATACAATGAATCACCTGGGATACTAGAAACAGGGCTTTATTTTTCGGATATATTTCTTACAGTCAGTACTTCAAACAAGTATGCATCTGGAAATGAACAAGGATATGGGTTTTCTGAATCTTTAAATGAGAAAAATTTTACTTTCAGGGGAGAGCATATCAGTAGTTTTGGATTGGTATCAATTCTATCTGGACTTTCATATATGAAGGAGGGTGATTTTCAAATGAAAGGTATATTCGGTGGTGTATCTTTCAAACGCTTGAACTGGATAGGAGAAATGGATCTAGCAGAAAATTGGGTGAAAAATAAATCTATATCTCTAGCGAGCTTTAGTCAGTTTTCTTATGTTGTAAAACAAGGTGTTCATATTTTAGCACGATATGATTTATTTGATGAAGATATAAACGTTAAACATAATGCTGTTTCTAGAGTCACCCTAGGAGCTGATATATTTCCGTTTAGTTTTTTTGAGATAAAACTACAAGGCAGATTTACATCAGTAAGTGGAGGTGACAGTAATCCAGAACCTGAGTATATAATCCAATTTCATACTTGGTTTTAGATGAGAAAAATATGAAAATATTAACAATATTTATTTTTATCCTTAGTCCTGTTCTGGCACAAGATTTTGAGAATGTTCAAGTTCTGCCCTTTGATACAAAAAAAGAAATGATGGCATATATGAAGAAAACTGTTTCAAAATCATTGGACGTAAAATGCAAATTTTGCCATGACATGAAAGATTATGGTGATGATTCAAATCCACACAAGCTAGTTGCGAGAGAGATGATGAGAATGGTTATTTCTATGAACACGCATTTGGATTCCGCATTTTCCGTAGGATTAAAAGCCGGGATGAAACAGGAATATAATCATCATAAGGTGGATTGCTGGAGCTGTCATAAATCTAACACTGAAGTAGATTTTAAAAAACCTGACTGATTCTGGTAAATCAACTCACTTTAAAAGTGATAAATTTTATCCTGATATTATTTATTTCTATGAAAAACAATTTTCCCATAATGATTAAATCAATAGCAAGTTTCTAATTTTTTGAATTGATGAAGAATTTTTATTCGGCCTTCTTTTTCTTGGTAGTTTTTATCGGTGATATAAAGAGTAATGAAATCTATCACATTGATCACTTAGAACCTCCATTCTGGTGGACTGGGATGGCAGAAAATAAACTACAGCTAATGATACATGGCACGAGTATTACTGACCTTGAACCAGAATTGTTTCACTCTGGGGTAGAGATTGATCAAGTGCATAGACTGAGTAATCCAAATTATTTATTTATTGATCTATTATTATCGGAGAAAACAATTCCTGGTGAATTTGAGATTATCTTTAATAAGGAAGGACAGCCTAAGACAAAATATATTTATTCACTTCTAAAAA
>CAZNQF010000027.1:14411-15335 GCA_964575125.1 uncultured bacterium | reverse complement strand
CCGAATAAATGAAGATTTTCCATAGTGTAATTTCTCCTTAGATTTAATTAATGGTGAACATTGATGGCCATCCCAATGAATACTGCAGACAACAATGTGAAAACATAAGCCTGTACCAAAACAACAATAATTTCCAATCCTGAAATGGCAGCTGCCATGGGCACTGAAAAAAATGCAAGTCCAATTCCGGTAGCAGTGCTGTGAAACATCTCAGCAAAAATTGCCATAAATGAGAGGATGGACAACAAAGCAATATGTCCTCCTGTCATATTGGCTGCTAATCGCATGGTCAATGCAAAGGGCTTAACAAACATTCCGATTATTTCAATGGGAATTAGAATGAAATAAACAGGTATGGCAAGACCTTTGGGCGCTAAATTTTTCCAATGCGCAACAAAGCCGTGGGCCTTTGACCCAGCAATAATTATTGCAAAAAAAGTAAGTGTTGCTAAGCCAGCGGTAACATTAAAATTTCCGGTTACGGTTGCTCCACCGTGCAAAAGCTTATTTACAAAATAATGGTCGTCCCCCTTAGGAATATCGAATAAGAATCTA
This sequence comes from uncultured bacterium, assembly GCA_964575125.1. Taxonomy (GTDB): domain Bacteria; phylum Fidelibacterota; class Marinisomatia; order Marinisomatales; family AB-629-J13; genus AB-629-J13. The sequence goes on along the minus strand of CAZNQF010000027.1, from coordinate 14,780 downwards.
CTTGTAGCTCCCAAAGTGTCAAATATAGGAATTAACCCAATTCCATTTGCAAATAAAATAAAGAAAAAAAATGTTAGAATCATGGGAGCCCATGTGTCAGAGAATTTAGCCCCGACATTCGGTCTTACGATTGAATCACGAATAAAAGATACAATGGACTCAATAGCGTTCATCCAGCCAGTTGGAATCGGCTTTTCATTTTTTAAATATTTACGAACAGGAATTATTATAGAAACGGAAAGGAGTAATGCTACAATCCATAACATTAATACATGTTTTGTAACAGAAATATCAATGCCAAAAATATGAGGTAAATGAATTAACGGATGTTCCAACGAGCTATTGGACACATGGTGAATAATATTATCC
>CAZNQF010000027.1:0-14401 GCA_964575125.1 uncultured bacterium | reverse complement strand
CCCGACCTGTTCTAATACAGTTCCGCTAGTATTTGCGGACTCAGACGCGCTCATTATATATTAATTTTATTTAAAAGTAATCTTGAAAAATATAGCCTCACTATTGTGAAGCACTACAAAACAGAAAACAAAACTAAGAATAAAATGTATATGTGAAAAAGAATAAAAATTGAATAAGATGATAATAATCAATCCGTACAATAACATTTTGATCATAATTGATATTATAAAAATATGAGTGAGCGATTTGTGACGGTTTTCATAAATCCAATTACCAATGAATACCACAATAATTCCTACAGATAAAGGTATTGCAATCCCTAAAATGTATTCCATTTTAAATTCACTATCAAATAAAACACAAACACCGTAGATCCCAAAGGAAGCTAAAAACATAAATCCGATGAACTTCCAGGGATTCATTCACTTCCTCCAAATTACTTTGCTTATCTCATAAAATCCAGAGATAACTCCCATCACCATTCCAGCCATCATTAGCCAGGGCGCAGTCTCAAACCACTTATCCAAAAAATATCCCAGAAAAGATAATAGAACTATAGATCCTATTAATCCATACGATGCCGCCGCAACAGGACCTGATGCTTTCATAATTTTTTGAAAATAACTTAATGAACTTTTAAAATTTTCTTTAGATTGACTCATCTACATTTTCTATTGGTGAGTCCTGCTCATTCAAAATCGTACATTGACCTTCAAACTTAGCCCCCTGTTCAATATGTAATCGCTTGTAAATAAGGTCACCATCCAAAACTGAATTTTTCCCAAGTTCTGCTCTGTTTTTAACAGTAACATTACCAAAAATTTCACCACCAATATGAATATTGGATGCTTGGATATCCCCGTATACTTTTCCTGTTTTCCCAATGCGGATATCCCCCTTGGTAATAATGGACCCAAACACCTTCCCATAAACAATTAATCCCTCATCCAATTTAATATCACCTCTAATCTCTGCATCAGGACCCACCATTGTGTGAATGTTTTTAAATGTGAGCTTATTTTTCAAGATCTGAGCTTAAATCATTCTCTTTATACTGTGGAAAAAAATCGAGAGGATCCAAAACTGCCCCGTCTCTCCATATCTCAAAATGCAGGTGTGGTCCAGATGATATCCCAGTACTCCCAACATGAGCAATGGGTTCTCCTACCCCAACCATTTCTCTAGAAACTGCTATCACATCACTCAAATGTCCATATTGAGTAAAATAACCATCACCATGGTATAAAATAATATGGTTTCCCAAATCGTTGCTCCACCCTGAAAAAACAACCATCCCTCCTGCTGAAGCAGTTACAGGTGTTCCCTCTGCAGCAGAGATATCTATTCCATAATGGTTCTCCAGTTGAAATCCAGATGATATATCCATCTTTTGAGTTAAGTATCCACTGACGGGTTTTTGAGATGGGATTGACCCCAAATTAAATCCTGAAACAATTTTTTCAGTTTTTAATTCGTCGGAATCAAGGATTGGAATCTCTAGATTAAGATCATCCGTTAATGTTTTTCTGATCTGTTTATCTAAATATTTTATTTTGTTCAAATCACCCAACAATTCATTTACCGATAGCCGTTCCCTAAGCAAAATTGAGTATTTATCTTCTAAATCTTGTTGAATCTTTAACTGACTATATTGGTTTATCAAAGCTATGATAGACCCTGCTAAAAGACCAACAACAATAAACGATATAATGAAAAGGGTTAGAACGGAAATTGAAATTTGTCTTTGTTTTTCTCCTGATTCGGGAATAAAAAGAATGGTTAAATATTTTGATTTCAAAGATAGAATAATTTTAGTCTATAGAGCGAAACATATCTATTATCCGCTCCAAATCTTCATCGGAAAAATAGTGTACTATAATAGTTCCGCCATCTTTTGATGGTTTTAACTTGACCTTCGTACCTAAAAGCTCAACAATTTCATTTTCTAATGCCAAGACTACTGTGGGGACCTTCTTTTTGGTAGAAACCTGAGCTCTCTTTCTATCTATTTTATCCTTAACCAATTTTTCAACCGCACGAACACTTAGTTTTTCACGTTTTATTTTTTCCCATAATTTGTACTTTCCCCTTTGAGTCTTTTCCATCAATATAGCACGTCCGTGCCCTGCCGAAATCTCGTTTTTTCGGATGCTATCTTTTATGTCATTTGGCAGGGTTAGTAACCTTAAAGAGTTAGAGATTGTTACTCGTTTTTTCCCTACAGATTTTGCGATACTAGTCTGATTTAATTTAAATTGGATTTGAAGGACAGCAAATGCCTCAGCTTCCTCTATAGAATTCAAATCTTCACGTTGAATATTTTCGATTAATGACATTTCCAATATATCTGCATCGTCCTTTACTTTTACAACAAATACAGGTACAGATTTTAGTTTAGCTACTTTTGCTGCCCTCAGCCTTCTTTCTCCGGCAATCAGCAAATATTCATTTTTATCTTTTTTAACTGTAAGAGGTGTTAAAATTCCTTTTTCTATTATTGAGTCAGCTAATTCTTCAATTTTTTTCTTATCAAAAATTTTTCTAGGTTGGTTAGGGTTTATCTTTATTAATTTCATAGAAACAAAAATTGACCCAGGAACTATGGGTGTAGTCTTTTCTTTTGAAGGTCTGATAAGTGCTTCGATACCTTTTCCTAATCTTTTATTTGACACGTTTTATTAGCTCCTCTACTAAACTTAAATAATTTTGCGCTCCAGTGGAATTTGCATCATATAATAATGCCGGTTTCCCAAAACTGGGGGCTTCTCCTAATCTCACATTTCGATGGATTACTGTTTCAAATAATTTTTCTTCAAAATATTCTCTGACCTCATCAGCAACCTCTTTGGATAAATTTAATCTTGAATCATACATGGTTAATAAGACTCCCGCGATAGTTAATCCCTTATTAATATGCTTTTGTACAAGTCGGATTGTATTCAATAATTGCCCCAACCCCTCTAAAGCATAGTATTCGCATTGAATTGGAATCAAAACTGCGTCCGATGCTGCTAATGCATTAATAGTCAAAAGACCCAAGGATGGAGGACAATCAATAATAATATATTCATATGGTTGTTTTAATTTTTTTAATATAGATTTTAATTGATATTCTCGCGCAATTACACTAACCAATTCAATCTCTGCTCCAACTAAATCGTTGTTCGATGTAACAACATCCAAATATTTAAATTGTGTTGTATTAATAGCTTTATTTATATCGACACCTCTAATCAATACATCATAAATTTTTTCTTCTTTTTCTTCAATTAAATTCGAAATACCAGTAGTAGCGTTTGCCTGAGGATCAAAATCAATGAGCAGTGTTTTTATTTCAGCAGCTGCCATGCTCACGGCTATATTTACCGATGAGGTCGTTTTGCCGACACCACCTTTTTGGTTTACTAGAGATAGGATTTTTGTCATAATATGTACTATGTTAGAATCAAATATAAAGTTATAATCCATCCTGTACCAAGTAGCAGAGGATATTTCGGTTTTAGTCTATCATTGAATTATTTTATACTATTTTGTAACTTATTTTGTTTCCATGAAAGCAATTTGTAAAACAAATCCTGAGTTTGGGCTTTCACTTGAAAAAGTGAAAAAACCTATCCCTATGACAAATGAGGTGTCAATAAAAATTCTTAAGACAGCAATTTGTGGTACGGACCTACATATTTATCAATGGGATGAATGGGCCAAAAGCACCATCACCCCTCCCATTACAATCGGTCATGAATTTGTGGGTGAATTTGCAGAGATTGGGGACGGAGTTACTCATTATAAGGTGGGAGATGTAGTTTCAGGAGAAGGACATATTACCTGTGGTAATTGTAGAAACTGTAGAGCGGGGAAGCGTCACCTATGCCACAAAACCATTGGAATCGGGATACATCAAAATGGGGCTTTTGCTGAGTACATGACTCTTCCCGAGGGCAATGTTTGGCCCGTACACTCAGATATAGATAGTGATATTGCCTCCATATTTGATCCTTTGGGAAATGCTGTCCACTGTGCGTTGAGCTTTGAAATGGTAGCTGAAGATGTTTTAATTACAGGAGCAGGACCCATCGGTTGCATGGCAGCTTCTATTTGTAAAAACGTTGGGGCACGAAATGTTGTTGTTACAGACATCAACGATTTCCGTTTGAATCTTGCAAAAAAAATGGGAGCTGATGCGGTCATCAATATAAAAAAACAAAGAATCACCGATTGCTTTAAACAATTAAGAATTGATACTGGGTTTGATATCGGATTGGAAATGTCAGGGAATTCGCAAGCACTGATTGATATGATAGACCATATGTACCACGGTGGGAAAATTGCTTTATTGGGAATCCTCCCCAATGAAACAAAAGTGAATTGGGATGAAATCATTTTTAAGGGACTACACTTAAAAGGGATTTACGGCAGAGAAATGTTTGAGACATGGTATAAAATGACTCAGCTCATTCGTGGAGGGTTAGATGTTTCACCAGTTATTACCCATAAATTTCCCATTGAAGATTTTGACAAAGCATTCAATGTCATTGAATCTGGCAATTGTGGTAAGGTCATTTTAGAATGGTAAATAAATGAATCAATCAAAATCCTATTATCAACATACCTTGGAGAATATTAAAGAGGAAGGTCTTTACAAAAACGAACGGACTATCATGACTCCTCAAGGTGTTTCTATCAAAACCAAAGAAGGTGGCGAGGTCCTGAATTTTTGTGCCAATAATTATTTAGGTTTATCCAATCATCCTCTAATCAAAGAAACAGCAAAAAAAGCTATTGAAAAACATGGATTTGGGCTTTCCTCAGTTCGATTCATCTGCGGAACACAGGATCTGCATTTGGAATTGGAAAATAGTATCTCAAAATTTTTTGGGACAGATGATACAATTCTTTACACATCCTGCTTTGATGCAAATGGTGGATTATTTGAGACCCTTTTGGGGCCAGAAGATGCTATTATCAGCGATGCGTTGAACCACGCTTCTATTATAGATGGAATTCGTCTTTGTAAAGCTCAGCGATATAGATTTCCCAATAATGATATGGGTGAATTAGAATCCATATTACAAAAAACTCAAAGTGCCCGATTTAGAATGATTGCAACTGATGGTGTTTTTTCGATGGATGGTTTTATCGCTAAATTAGATAAAATTACCTCCCTTGCTGAAAAATATAATGCTATGATAATGGTTGATGATTCCCATGCAACCGGTTTTATTGGTAAAACCGGCAGAGGTTCAGGAGAATATCACGGTATATTAAATAAAATTGATATCATCACATCAACACTTGGTAAAGCACTTGGTGGAGCATCCGGAGGATTTACCACTGGAAGAATGGAAATAATTGATCTTCTCCGTCAGCGTTCACGCCCATATTTATTTTCTAATACACTGGCACCCGCTATAGTCGCAGCCGGAATTAAAGTATTCGAATTACTGTCATCCTCTACAAAAATGAGGGATAAATTGGAAGACAATACAACATATTTTCGTCAAAAAATGACTGACGCTGGGTTTGATTTGAAGTCTGGAATACATCCTATCGTTCCGGTTATGCTTTACGATGCTAAGCTTGCTCAGAAAATGGCATCAGAATTGTTAAGTCATGGAATTTATGTCATCGGATTTTTCTATCCAGTCGTTCCTAAAAATGAAGCTCGGATTCGAGTTCAAATCTCCGCATCTATGGAGCAATATCATTTGAATAAAGCGGTGGACTCCTTTATAAGAGTAGGAGAAAAAATGAATATCATTAAATAAATATTTTAAACAGCTTACAGAAATTAATAGTCATATTATTTTTGAATAAATCATTAGATCTAGAGTGAAAAATCCTTACTTTTCAGAGAATCAAACTGACTAGGTAGAATATATTTACATCAAAGAAAGAAAAATTAATAAAAAAATAAACTTATTAAAGTTTTGCCTAAATAAATATGACTAACTTATATTTGCTGGCTTTTTCTTAATTGTAAATATTAATTTTAATCAATATTAAATGAATAAATCACAAACACCTCGATATATCATAATTGGTCTAGTATTTGTCTGGGCACTATACTCTATTTGGCCTTCAATAAAATTTCAAACTCTCAGTGAAGAAGAAAAAGAACTAAAGAGAGAGAATGGTACGATGGAGCTATTAGAAGATAAAGTTATTAGGCAAGGATTAGATTTGAAAGGTGGAATGTATATTGTTTTAGAAGTTGACCTTCCATCTTTAATAACCAATCTTGCTATTAATGTGGATAATACATTTGAAATAGCAGTTAACGATTTATCCAAAGAAATGGATAGCCCAGATGCAGACTTTTTCAATCTATTCAGGGAGTCAGTCTCTCAGCACAATTTGAGGCTACCTCGTTATTACCATGAATATGGTTCGAATATTGATGATATCCTTAACCGTTTAAGAGATGAAGCAGACGACGCTATTAATCGTGTGTTAGAAATTTTGCAAAATCGTGTTGATCAATTTGGTGTATCCGAGCCCACCATCCAAAAGCAAGGAAGCAGTAGAATTATAGTCGAATTAGCAGGAATCAAAGATGCTGATAGAGCACGAGCATTACTCCAAAGCACTGCACTCTTAGAGTTCTATCTAGTGAAGGACGGAGAGCTAACCAATTCGTTAAATTTAAAAATTGATAAATTGATTAAAGAAAATGATGAGCTAGAAAAATTAGTGCGTACCGCTAAGAATTTAAACTCCAGTGATACAACATTGGTTGACCAAGAGTCTGAAAAAGGTGAAGATAAAACAATACCTGTTAGCGAGCTGTTTGGTGAAGATAATTCAGGAAGCGATACAACATTATCTGTTGCCGATAACCAGTTATTTGATGAACGTCCCTATTCATCACTATTAAGAAATATTGGTGGTGACATGGGAGTTCCAGAAAAAAACATTTATGCTTTGAAAAAAATATTAAGTAATGAAAATATCCAAGCCCAAATAAAAACTGGAAATGGACATCTTATATTTGGAAATGAACCTATCACTTTTACAGAGGATGGTGGTACTGATGAAAATATTTTCCCTTTATATCATTTAGAAAATGAACCAGAACTAACCGGTGGAGTTATTGAAGAAGCAAGAGAACAACTTGGGAGCCAAGCAGGAACCACCGCAGGTCAACCTGTTGTACTACTTGATATGAATAATGAAGGTGCAAAGCAGTGGAGCAGAATCACTGGCGCAAATATTGGTAGGAGAATAGCTATTGTTCTTGACAATAAGGTTCATATGGCTCCAACTATCAGAGAAAAAATTATGCAGGGGAGCACTCAAATAGAGGGTTTCGCCGATATGAATGAAGCAAAGGATATTGCAATCGTTCTTAGAGCTGGTGCACTACCAGTTCCTGTAGATATCATAGAAGAGCGAATTGTAGGGCCATCTTTAGGTGCCGACTCCGTAAGACAAGGAACACTATCAGTCATTATTGGCTTAAGTATTGTTTTATTATTTATGCTTGTTTATTATAGGGTTGCAGGTTCAATTGCAGACATTGCATTGATATGGAATCTATTACTTGTTCTTGCTGTTTTGGCTTCATTAAAAGCAACACTTACTCTGCCAGGGATTGCTGCTTTAATTTTAACGGTCGGAATGTCAATCGATGCAAATGTAATTATTTTTGAGAGAATTCGAGAGGAATTACGAAAGGGTAAAACTCCGAGAGCTTCAATTGAGGGAGGTTACAACCGTGCTATCACGGCAATCATTGATGCAAATATTACAACGGGGATTGCTGCATTGGTATTGTTCCAATTTGGGACAGGTCCCGTAAAAGGATTTGCCACAGTTTTATTTTGGGGAATTTTAATTAGTATGTTTACCGCAATTTATGTCACTCGAACTATTTTCAACTCCTTTACCAAGGGTAAACGTTTAAAGTCGCTCAGTATATGAGAATTATAAAAGACACACACATAAAGTTTATGGATAAGCGAAGGGCAAGTTTTATTTTGTCACTGCTTCTAATTTTTACAGGAATTATTTCTTTGGTTATAAATAAAGGACCAAAATTAAGTATTGATTTTCAGGGCGGGACTTTGATAGCGGTTCAGTTTAATAAACCAATGGAAATTAATCAAATCAGGGATGCCCTTAAATCAATTTCTATAAATGGAGAATCCGTTGATTTAAGTAAGGAGGAGATGAAACATTTTGGTGAAAAGACAAATGTTGCTATTCGGTTAACTCCCAGAGAAAATGAAGATGATGATTTTGTTCAAATTGTGTTAGACCATTTAGCTAAATCATTTGTTGATAATATTCCGAAAGATTCAAATGAATTTATTTTGACCATCGAAAAAGTGGGACCAAAAATTGGAGCAGAGCTCACTGGAAATGCAGTTATGGCTATTTGTTCTGCACTGTTACTCATCTTATTGTACGTTTCTATTCGATTTGAATTTGTTTTTGCTTTGGGCGCAATCGTTGCGCTTAGCCATGATGTTATGATCACATTGGGAATCTTCTCAATATTAGGATATGAAATATCTCTCCCAATTATTGCTGCATTTTTAACTATCGTTGGTTACTCCTTAAATGATACAATTATTATTTTTGATAGAATAAGAGAAAATGTAAAAGCAAATAAACGATCTGACTATTCTGATGTGGTTGACCAGTCCATTAATCAATCTCTCAATCGTACGTTAGTAACATCACTCACAACATTCATGGTAGTATTCATATTATGGTTATTTGGTGGAGAGGTTATTAATGGATTTGCTTTTGCGATGATGCTGGGTGTCTTGATAGGAACCTATTCAAGTATATTTGTTGCAAGTCCATTTGTAGTTGCCTTCCACAGAAATAAATAGCTCAGATAACAGTTTGTCAAATATCATTTTGAAAAATGATATTTGATAAAAGTTCATAAATGGATATTTAAAAAACCTGTTTTGAAATAACAATACTAGCATATTTTAGGATTCTCTTATTTTTTATTTTAATATATGAATATATCCTACTCAACAACCGATACACCATTTGGAACTATGGCAATTTCGAAATCAAAGAATGGGATCTGTTCAATTTTATTCCCTGAAGAAAAACCATTCAAAAGTTCATTAAAAAATTTGTTTCCAGATTCAGCTATCTACAAAGAGACCACAGATTCTTCAAATATCACATCACAATTAGATGAATATTTTAAAGGAATACGATTTAATTTTGAAATGAAGCTAGATTTATCATTGCCAAAATTTTTTACAAAAGTGTTAAAAGCTGTTTCTACAATTCCATTTGGCCAAACCGCATCTTATAAAGACGTTGCCATTAAATGTGGAAATCTAAATGCATCTCGTGCTGTTGGTAACGCAAATGCTAAAAATCCTGTACCTATTATTGTACCATGTCATAGGGTTATAAAACATAATGGAAATATTGGCGGTTATGGAGGTAAATTAGAGAGGAAGTTTTTCCTCATCGAACATGAAAAAAGATATAGTAAAATGATAAAATTATGATTAATCATTTAAAACGAACTATTTTTGCTGGTCTTCTCGCTATCGGGCCGATTGCTCTTACTTTTTACATTTTAAAAATTCTATTTACATTTTTAGATAATTTGAGTGCACCCATTTTTAATAATCTAGATATTAATATCCCTGGTTTAGGTATTATACTTACACTATTATTAGTTTATATATTGGGAATATTGGTTACCAATATTCTGGGGAAACGAGTTTTAAATTGGTTTGAAACGCTGATTAAAAGTATCCCTTTAGTAAAGACAATTTATAAAACTATCAAACAAATCACACGAGCGTTCACCGGTACCGCAGAAAAAAACTTTCAAAGTGTTGTGTATATTCAATATCCACGAAAAGATTTATGGACACTCGCATTTGTAACTGGTGAATCAACAAATAAAAACAATGTTGATTTTTTACATCTTTTTGTTCCAACAACACCTAATCCAACATCAGGAGTATTTATTATAATCCCGAAGAAAGATGCAATAAAAACAGATTTAAATGTTGAGGAAGCACTGAAAAGTGTGATATCCGGAGGAATGCTAGCTCCAAATAAACATAATTTAAAATAATATTTTTATGGGAATTCATTATATTGATGGTAAACGGCTTCATAAAGCTTTATCTGCTGGTATAAGACACCTTTTATCACGTCAAGATTATTTAAATAAAATAAATGTATTTCCCGTTCCAGATGGTGACACAGGAACAAATATGGGATTCACATTATCTACAATTGAAGAGAATCTCCCAAAAGATAATTTGCATTCCATTTCTCAGACTGCCGATGGTATTGCTGAATTAACAATTAACAACGCTAGAGGTAATTCAGGAGCAATTTTGGCTCAATTTTTTTCAGGATTTTCTGAAGGTGTAAAAAATAAATCTACACTTAACACCACAGAATTTTCTCAAGCCTTACAGATAGCCAAAGAATATTCCTATGACGCATTAATGAAACCTGTGGAAGGAACAATTTTAACAGTTATAAATGATTGGATTACTGCTATCCAGAATGTCAGTCACAATATAACAGATTATAAAAAATTATTAAAGCATGGTTTTGATGCGTCAATAAAATCTTTATCAGAAACAATTGAGAAGCTTGATGTTTTGTCAAAGGCGGGAGTTGTGGATGCAGGGGCACAAGGTTTTGTAGATATTTTATTTGGCATCAATCAGTTTATTCATGATGGAACCCTTGAGGAAAAAAAATCTGAAATTTCTAACTTATCTCCAACGATCGAAAAGGTTTCTTTCAATGAAAAATATAGATATTGCACCGAATGTCTGATTGATGGAACAAGTATTGATAAAACCAAATTGAAAAAGAAACTTAGTGAATTGGGGGATTCTATAGTTGTTGCAGGAAGTTCAACAAAAATAAAAATTCATATTCATTCTGACCATCCAAAAAATGTTATAAATATGTGTAAGACATTTGGTACAGTTTCTGATGAAAAAGCTGATGACATGATTCGTCAACAACATGATGCCCATGGTATCCATAAAGATATCGCTTTGCTTGTTGATTCTGGATGCGATTTACCTGAAAATATACTTAAAAAGTTTAATATTCATATGATACCTGTAAGATTGAACTTTGGTTCTGAACATTTTGTGGACAAAGTTAGCATCAACTCAGCTGAATTTTGGGAAAAAATAAGATCAAATCCCCATCATCCACAAACATCACAGCCAACTCCAGGGGATTTTTTAAGACATTATCAATTATTATCAAATCATTATAAAAAAACAATATCTGTTCATATACCAGCTAATGTTAGCGGGACCTACCAATCCGCAATTTTAGCATCTGAAAAAATGGATTCTATACCAATTAATGTCATTGATTCCAGAAATGGATCAATCGGAATAGGATTAATTGCTATCCGCATTTCTGAAGCAATTTCAGCTGGAAAATCATTTAAAGAATTTCAAAATCTAGCACAGGAAGCAATTCAAAATACCTCCCTCTATCTAGGATTAAACACCTTAGAATTTGGTGTTAGGGGAGGACGGGTTCCAGAATGGGTCAAAAAAGTTGCAGACTTTTTCAAAATCAACCCAGTACTATCTTTTACCTCAAAAGGGATTAAACCGGTTGGTATAACATATGGTAGAAAAGATATTCTAACTAAGTTAAAACACTTCGTAGAAAAAAAATTAGATTTTAATATTCCTCTCAGAATAGGAATTTCACATGCCAACTGTGAAAATATAGCCATAAAGTTTAGGGAAGAGTTTGAAAAAACTGTAGGAAAAGAGAATGTTTTTGTTTCAGAAATTGGCCCTGCATTGGGAGCTCATTCAGGACCTGGAGCGATGGTAATTGCTACCCAAACTTTGGAAGATTCTCTGAATGATTAGTCCAGTCTTAATTTTTATTTTTATATTATTTATTAGCTACGCTACCGGTTCAATCCCTACAAGTATCATCGTTGGAAAAATATCAAAAAATATTGATATCAGAGAGCATGGGAGTGGAAACGCAGGCGGAACAAATGTATTTCGTGTATTAGGATGGAAACCTGCACTTGTTGTTGTCATTGTTGATGTATTTAAAGGTTGGCTACCTACAGCCGTATATTCTATGTATAGTATAAATTATATAAACATGGAGGTTGCTCCCGGAGTCCTTCAGATTCTTTGTGGATTTTGTGCAGTGTTAGGACATACATATCCATTATTTTCAGGATTCAGAGGTGGAAAAGGGGTAGGCACTATAGGAGGAATGCTCATTGCACTTTTTCCTATTGCTATTCCTCTCTGCTTAATTGTTTTTGCATTAACACTTATGTTCACGGGATATGTATCTCTAGGTTCTATTCTAGCATCTTCTTCGCTTCCCATTTTATTATCTATTTTGCACAAGATTTTTCCTGTTGCTGAGCCTTCAATCTCTCTATTGATTTTTTCTTTATTAGTTCCATGGTTTGTAATTTATACACATAGAAGTAATATTTCCAGATTAAGAAATGGAACTGAAAATCAATTTAAAAAAGCAATGATTTTTAAAAATCGTACTTAATTTTGAGACGTTGGATGAATAAACGATGAACCATAAGGATTGAATCCAAAATCTATTCCAATTACACCCACCCCAGATATAAAAAATCTAACTCCAATTCCATAACCAATTATGGCATTATTAATTTGAGCAGATTTCAGATTATTAACAACGATTCCAATATCTATAAAATAACCACCATCAACCCCGAACTCAATCACCCCCCAATCTTTCCTACTAATCCACGTATGCTGCAACTGAATACTTTCATATAGTGCATGTACACCTTCAATTTTATGCTCTATTACTCTTGGGTTCTGCCAAGGAAGTGGAGAGTACCCTCGAACATAATCCTCCCCACCAATATATACTTTTGAAAAAAGAGGTAATAAATTAGACTTTTGAAAAAATATAGTTGAGCGGATCGATAATACAGGATTTCCAAAACTTTTTGAGACTTGAGTGTAAACTGTGTGCTTAACCTTTAATTGAATATGGTTAGCTGTATTATTGAATCCTAGTCTTGGTTTTAAATGAACTGATAGGTGATGCCCTATTGAAGGGTCAATGAATACATCCCTTGTATCATATTGATAATTTAAACTTGTAAATAAATAACTATATTTTGGGGCAAAATTAGTATCATTTAAGTCCCAACGATTATTAATTTTTAGGTCAACTGTATCTAGTTGAATTGTTTCTGTCCCAATTTTTATATAATATTTATGCTGGTTCCCCCGATAAAACCCTACACCTAAATATTCCCCCTCCTCATGATAATTGTATGCATAAACTGAACCATCAGCATGGAAATTGTAAAGCCCAAAATTTATTGAAATATGATCCCCGGTTATCCAAGGGTCCATAAAATCAATGAACCATGTTTTGTCCTTTCCAGATAACATTCCAAAAACTAATTTCTGATTTAGTCCTCTGAAATTTTTATAGGCAAGACCTCCACCATAAGAAATGCCTATCCCTTCATCATATTTAAATAATGGGAATGGGAGAAATCTAAATGTTTCTACCACTGAAATTGTATAAACTGAATTTTGAACACTAATATCAACGGTTGAAAATATCCCTAAATTATAAATTCTGTTACGGTCCTCTTTTAAATGAGTTTCACTAAAATCTCCAGGGATAGGATGTGTAATCTCCCGTTTAATAATATGGTCTTTGGTATACAAATTTCCAATTATTTTCACAGATTGGATTTTTTGTGCATTTAGAATTGCGAAAAAAGATAAAAACAGAAAACCAAACTTCATTTTATTATTATTTTTATCATAAGCCATTTCAAATTGAAATAAAAAAAAAGGTCTTCATTTTGAAGACCTTTTTTAATTAACTGGGGATATGCTATTTCCTTCCTCTCGCCATCTCTGATCTTGAAACATCACCATCTTTATCAATAAAATAAAGATATCCTGATTCACGTTGGACATCAGCGCTTGCAACTTCTTCTGCATTTCCGCCACCTTTTCTACCTCTGGACATTTTAGAACGCCATACATTACCATTTTTACCAAGGTAGTATAGATATCCTTTTTCTTTTGAAACTCCAGTACGGCTTACTTTTTCTGCCATAGTTTCTCCTCGATTATTTATTATTAAAACGGTTCTAATGGAAGAACCTTACGAGGGAAGTGTACATTATGATTAGAATACGTGTCAAGTGTTTTCTCCTCGAGAAATTATAATTTTATTGAGATAAAAGAAGTTTGAAATGCTATTAAATTACACACTATATAAATTATTTGGTAATTTTATATTTGATTTTAAAAACAACTGCGAATTAAATGTGTCTAAAATTATAATTTGTATTGGTTAATTATATTTGCCCCGGTAGCTCAGCTGGATAGAGCAACAGCCTTCTAAGCTGTGGGCCAC
>CAZNQF010000026.1:15607-15926 GCA_964575125.1 uncultured bacterium | reverse complement strand
GTGAAGATCTTTCGCCATATACAGAGCAATTGGCTCAACAAAAACCACTACTCGACCATTTTCGGAAGCTTCACGGACCGCTGTTCGAAGCATTTTAACTGCATCTGATCCATTGGAGGGAACCCCTAAAATAATGCCAGGGATATCTCGAAAAACTGCTAATGAATTATCATTATGAAAATGTCCACCAAAACCTTTTTGATAAGCAAGGCCAGAAACTCTTAATACCATTGGATTGGAAAAATGTCCTAAACTAAAAAATGGTAAAGTTGCTGCTTCTCCCCTGAGTTGATCTTCTGCATTATGAAAATATGCTAAA
>CAZNQF010000026.1:13841-15560 GCA_964575125.1 uncultured bacterium | reverse complement strand
CCTATTGCGAAACCGATTATAGAAGTTTCATCCAGTGGACTATTAAATACTCGTCGCACCCCAAATTTTTTGTATAAATCAGCAGTGACATGGTATACACCACCTTTTTGTGCAACATCCTCTCCAAAAATTAATGCATTTTTAAAACGGAGCATTATATCAGTTAATGCATAATTTATCAGTTTCGCCATGTGTTGTTTTATTTTTAACCTACCATATTCTTTTCCAAATACACTTGCCCGCGTTTGCTCAGTAGGCAAGTTTGGGGGTTTTTGGTTCTCTTCATTTGCAATAATCGCATCCATCACTTTTGTATTTGACTGAAGTTTCGGTTTTCTAGTCACGCTCTCAAAAACATGATGAATCCGTATTTGTTCGGACTCATAAATAGAAATAATATCCTCTGATGATAAAACATTATTCTCTATTAATATCCGTGCAGAATGAAGTAACGGATCATTAAACTCAGTATCTTCAATTTCTTCCAATGAACGATATGAAAATTCTAAATCAGACCCTGCATGACCCATGAGTCTAACCGTTTTCATATGAAAAAAAATGGGAGATCGCTGAACTCTGCATTCATGTTTAACTCGTTGTGACTTAATTAGTAAATCTATGAGATGCAGACCATCACAAATCTCATACTTTATACCCAACCTATGTTTAAATGATTTTTCAATATAATGTTTCTCCGTAGGTACCGAAATCCCAGTTTCATTATCCTCACAAATAAAAATTATAGGTACATGACCGCCTAAATAGGAAATCCAACCTGCGGTATTAAATGCGCTTAACGCTGTTGCATGATTCACCGATGCATCTCCAAAACTGCATAAAACTAAACTGTCTTCTTTTAATTTTTTTTCTTCAATATCCAAATCGTGAGCCTTACCAATTGAGAATGCAGTTCCTACCGCTTTTGGCAAATGGCTTGCAATGGTACTAGTTTGTGGTGGAATATTTAATATTTTACTACCTAAAACCAAATGCCTTCCTCCGCTAATTGGATCGTCTGATGATGCAACAAATGATAACGCTAAATCATATACAGGAGTTGAACCATAAATTTGTTTTGAGCGTTCTATAAAGAATGCACCGCTTCTATAATGAAGAAATGCTATGTCGGAATGTGAAAACACACGTCCAAATACTGCATTACCTTCATGACCAGAGCTCCCAATGGTGTAGAAACATTTTCCTTCTTCTTTTAGAGAACGGGCTTTCAAATCCATGTGGCGGCTCACCACTTGAGATTCAAAAAGAGAAATCAAATCTGATGGTTTTACATTTGTCTGTGAAAGTTTTAAAGAAAGACGTGGAGATGGAAGCTTGCCCTTTTTCACAAACTCTTTGAAATTTTTATCTATAACTTCTGCCCTATTGAACATAAATAATAATTGGTTTATTTCGCACAATAAAATTTATAGAATTGGTATAAATTCCTAATTAATTGGTTTTTTAATATTATTGTTTCAATGCAGATAACTTCGATTTAAACTCTCTCAATTCTCTCACATTTCCCACTTCAATTTCACCAGAATTCCACTTCAGATTAAAATCTTCTTCTGAATCAGAACCACCTTGTTTTTTATAAAGTAAAAATAAGTCATCATCATCTCTAGGTTTATTGAGATGTAGGGTAGCGGTGAGCTGATATGCAATATCCTCTAATATATCTTCAACCACTCTATTAGGTAATTTTTTTTCCAACAAACT
>CAZNQF010000026.1:11219-13831 GCA_964575125.1 uncultured bacterium | reverse complement strand
ACTACATAATCCTGATAAGATTCCCACGCAAAAGGAGCTACCTTTTTTACTGATTCTGCCATGGCATCTGCATAAACTCTTATCTCATATTGAGCATGACTATCAGACCGTAATCCAATGAAGTGTAAGAGATTATGTAAATCATTTTTCCAATACCACTCAGTATATAAATTAACAGGCAGAACTGCACGTGCCAATTCGCGAGCAACACCTGCTTCGTTCAGTTCACAATATATTTCAAAACTGCGTTTTGATATTTCCTTAAAATAATTCTGAACTTTTTGTTTTAGATCTTTTGAGACCTCACCTTTTCTCCCTTGCTTATTGAGAATAGACTGAAATTGAATGTGCTTCGGATCTGGAAAATAAAATTCATCCCTTGCCTCTGAATATCTCAATGAATATTCATTGATATTCGCCGTCCTATGGCGAACCCATTGACGTGCAACAAAAATTGGCATTTTACAATGAAATTTGAATTCTACCATCTCAAAAGGTGTTGTGTGTCTGTGACGCATAAGATACCGGATAAGCCCCCTATCCTGTGAGACCTTACTAGTACCTTTGCCGTAGCTCACCCGAGCCGCTTGTACAATAGCATTATCTCCACCCATGGAGTCTACCAATCGTACGAAACCTTTGTCCAAACATTGGATGGTTTTTTCTGATTTTTGTTTCATAAGTTTACTTTATTTAAGATTTTGAATGTTTTATCTACCGCACTCACTTCCCCCGCGATAAGTCCAGGTTTAATTAAAGTTTTTTCTGAATTATATTTACGCAAGTTTCCGTTTAGATCAATCAGTTTACCTCCCGCCTGATTAATGATGCAATTCCCAGCACAAATATCCCACTCGTTTTTTGGACGCAGAGACGCAAATATATCAGCCTTACCAGCAGCGGTTAATCCTAATTTGTAAGCAACTGACCCTATTGCCCTGAGATCATAAAAACTACTTTCATAGGATTGCCAAAGTCCACGACGTGTTTCTGAACGGCTGTTTAAAATTACCATTTCAGTGACACGCTCTTTTGAAGTACACTGAATAGACTGATTGTTCAAAAATGCGCCTTCACCCTTTGACGCAGAAAACAATTCTTCCGTTACAGGATTGTACAATACACCTACAATCGGTTCTCCATTTTCTACCAAACCGATGCTTACTACAAAGTGTGGAACACCTTCTATAAATTCTTTGGTTCCATCCAGAGGGTCAACTACCCAGACTCGTTCTTTTAGAAGACGACTTGATGTATCTACCGTTTCTTCAGACAGCCAGCCATAATTTGAGTCATATTCCATCAAGATCATTTTTATTCGGGAATCTGCTTCGTGGTCAGCTGTTGTAACCGGATTATGATATCCTTTTTCTTTTATTTCATAATCTGCTTTATAATAACTAAGAATTACCTTTCCTGCATCAATAGCTGCTTCTTTTGCAATATTTAATTCAGAATTCATCGGACGGAAGTTAAGTAGAACAACCATAAAATTTCATTCAAGACCATATAAAAATATATATGATTTTATTAGAATAAAACTAAAATAAACTGTCTGCGCTAAACAAAATCAAAAAATATTATAAAATGGTTACAGATTTTTTATCTTCAATTACTTCCCCTGACTTGTATGATACAAAATAAACAAAAGAATCTGAATAAAATTGAAGTGATTTGTGGTGAATACCATTTTTAAAATGTACTGCAGCACCACCATCAACAGCCCAACCCGCCTTAGACTTACCATTTTTTAAATATATGTAAACTGAAGGGCGTCGTTTCGTTTCTTCTTGATAATGAGGGCAACACATCCCTGTAATATATCCTAAACAATCTAAAATATTCAAATTACTTGCCCAAGAATCGGTTATCCCCTGTTCAAACCAACAAATGGCACCGGCACTGACACCGCAAAGAACCTTCCCTCTTTTGTACGCTTTTAGAAGTAACTTATCCAGATTCCATTCTTTCCACACAGCTAACATACTTTTAGTATTACCTCCACCTACATATATAACGTCAGCTTTATTTAGTATGCTTTCTAACCTAGGCGTTCTCTGAAAAAGTGTAATATGGCTCGGTTCACAACTCAATTTAGAGAAACAAGAATAAAAATTTACAATGTAACTTTGATTTTCACCACTAGCTGTTGGGATAAAAACAATATTAGGTTTTTCTTTGCCAGTTTGTTCTAAAATATATTTTTCAATTTTATTGTGCTTTGGGTTTCGTCCAAAGCCGCCCCCACCAATAGCTATTATTTCTCCTAAATTATTCATGCATTGAATTACAAGATTATTATAAGATGTTGAGGATATAATATATAAATCTCAACAACCATCATTAGTTGTTTATATATCTTTCAGAACCTCTAATTCAGCGTTGAATTTAATAAACATCTTTGATGTATAACTGTATGGGAATTAACTTTGTTATTAGCGGAAATGTGAATTTAAAGGGGTATTCATAGTTTTTAAAGTTATATATTTTTAGATACCAAATAAGATTTTTTCCTTCCCCCTTGGTTTTCTTTCCCAAAAATAAGTTGTTATAAATATCCTCAGCACAGAGTTAAAGCGGAAAACTTTAGTGTTTTAGGGAGTTAGTTTTGT
>CAZNQF010000026.1:5077-11209 GCA_964575125.1 uncultured bacterium | reverse complement strand
AATTTCGATGAAGAAAGAAATATATATAAATGAAAGTATGGGAGAGACCAGAATAGCAATTCTGGAGGAGGATCGACTAGTTGAGGTCTATATTGAAAAACATGGACAGCAGCGTATGGTGGGTAATATTTATAAAGGAATCGTCGAGAATGTGATTCCTGGTATGCAAGCTGCCTTTGTCGATATAGGCTTTTCAATTAACGCGTTTCTTCCTTTTTCTGAAATTCAAAATACATCTTTTCTACCCGAAGTTATCATAGAGACTGACTCAGAAAATCACAATAACAATAAACATAATAAAAATGTAGAGCTGAAAACTGGACAAGAAATATTTGTACAAGTTATTAAGGAACCGTTTGCAAGTAAAGGACCTCGTGTAACAACCGAGATATCTTTGCCTGGACGATTTATTGTATTGGTCCCTGAAGTAAATTACATTGGTATTTCAAAAAAAATATGGGATAAGTTTGAAAGGAGAAGACTAAAAAAACTTTGTCAGAAAATGAAGAAAAAAGGGCTAGGGCTCATTATTAGAACAGTTGCAGAGGGAAAATCAGATGAAGCACTCCGCAAAGATTACAATATGTTAGTAGGACACTGGAAAAAATTAGAACAAAAATCTAAGAAGACTAAAGCTCCTGCAGTCGTTTATGAAGATCTGGAAACTGCGTCTAGTGTAATAAGAGACCTACTTACTACAGATGTGGATAAAATAATTATAGATTCAAAAAAAATCTTTCGTCGTATGCAAAACTATGTTCAGGATGTAACACCAAAAATGGGTAATAGAGTTCAACGATATAAATTAAAGATTCCAATTTTTGAAAGTATGGGAATAGAAGACGAAATCGCAAAATTAATGCGTCCTAAAGTTTGGCTGAAAAGTGGCGCATATCTAATCATAGAGAAAACAGAGGCTATGGTTGTAGTAGATGTGAATAGTGGCCGATTTGTTGGAAAAAAATTACACGAAGACAATTCTTTTAAAATCAATATGGAAGCTGCTCGTGAGGTAGCAAGGCAATTAAGATTAAGAGACTTGAGCGGGCTAATCGTAATAGATTTTATTGATATGGTGAAAGAAGATAATAAAAAGAAAATTTTTTATGAAATGCGGAAAGAATTAAAAAAAGATCGTGCAAAAGTAGCTGTATCTCCCATATCAGATTTTGGTATACTAGAAATGACTAGACAAAGAATTAGATTAAGTTTATTGGATTCAATGAGTGAAGAATGTCCTTCCTGCTATGGATCAGGCAGAATTGTGTCAAAAGATACATTAATTACAAGGATAGACCATTGGTTAAGACGATATAAAATTAAAAAAAGTGATCTAAGATTAAAATTACAACTTCATCCTGAAATCGCAGATTATATTTTAAATGAAAAAAAGAATGTTTTAAGAGGATTAATGTGGAAGCATTTCACTCATTTAAAAATCGAGGTTAACTCAGAAATTCAGAGGGATGATTTTAGATTTATTCATTCAAAAACAAATAAAGATGTAACAGAAGAACTAGAGCTTGGAAAGGATAAATAAGTCTATTAAATTCACCAGCTTTTTCAGAACATAAAATGTACGCAATAGTTAATATAGCAGGTAAACAATACAAAGTTTCAAAGGGTGATACTATTCAAACTGCCACCATTGACTCCAAACCAGGGGACAAGTTGACATTTGATAAAGTACTTGCTACGGATGATGGGAAAAGTATGACCATTGGAAACCCCTTTATAAAAAACACAACCGTCAGTGCAAAACTTATTGATCATGGTAGAACAAAAAAAATCTTAGTGTATAAGAAAAAAAGACGCAAGGGCTATGAACGAAAAAATACCCATCGTCAAGGATTCTCAACCATACAAATCCAAAATATAACAACTAAAAAACCAGTAGCAAAAAAAACAAAGAAAAAAGAAGAAATAAAAGTTACTGAAAAAAAAACTATTGTTAAAAAAACAACCAAAAAAACTACTACGGCGAAAAACGTAAAAACAAAAGAGGCTAAATAATGGCACATAAAAAAGGGCAAGGAAGTTCAAGAAACGGTCGTGATTCAAATGCTAAACGATTAGGTGTCAAAGTCTCTGATGGGCAATCAATCAATGCCGGAGGAATTATCCTAAAACAAAGAGGTACTAAAATACACCCCGGAACAAATGTAAAAAGAGCTCAAGATGATAGTCTATTTGCAACAACTCCCGGAACCGTTAAATTTGAAAGCAAAGGTAAAAATAAAAAAATTGTTAGTGTCATTTCTTAATATTTACAAAAATATAAAACTATTAAAAAAGCCCTCTCCTTTGGCTTTTTTAATTCATAAATGGATTTAAAAATGTAAAACCACTTCAAATTGTATATTTTTTTATTAATCATTTTATATGGTTGTACAACCGTAGAAAGCAATATTTCATCTATCTCAAATCAAAATTATGACGAAAAATTAGGTATTGATACAAATGTTAAAATTGGAAAACTTGAAAATGGACTAACATATTATATTCGTAAAAACAGCAAACCAGAAAATCGGGCAGATTTGCGACTAGTTGTGAACGCAGGATCTGTACTTGAGACAGATGACCAGCAAGGAATTGCTCATTTAGTTGAGCATATGGCATTTAATGGGACAAAACATTACAAAAAACAGGAATTAGTTGACTATTTTGAATCTATCGGTGTTGCATTTGGTCCAGATTTAAATGCATATACATCATTTGATGAAACTGTCTATATGATTGAAGTGCCTACAGACGATGATATTATTAGAAAAGCAATTCAAATTTTAGAAGATTGGGCACACAATATCCTGTTTGAAGATGAGGACATTGATGGTGAACGTCCTGTGGTTGGGGAAGAATGGCGACTTGGGCAGGGTGCAAATCAGAGAATGTTCAATAAGACATTTCCAATTGTTTTTAATAATTCACAATATGGGAAGCGTTTACCTATCGGGAAAAAAGCTGTTATAGATACGGCACATTATAGTACGATTAAAAAGTATTACACAGATTGGTATCGACCGGATCTAATGGCTGTGGTTGCAGTTGGAGATTTTAAAATTGAAAAGATAGAAACATTAATCCAAACTCATTTCAATCGCTTAAAAGTTTCTGAGAATCCAAAACAACGAAAAGAATTCCCCGTTCCAGACCATAAAGAAACATTGGTTGCCCTTGCAACTGACCCGGAAGCACCATATACATCTGTAAATATAACCTATAAATTTGAAAAAGAAGAAGAGGTGACAAAATCTGATTATAAAAAAAGAATAACCAAAAATTTATTTTCAAAAATGTTCAAGAATCGGCTTGAAGAATTGGTAAAATCCTCTGAGTCCCCCTTTATTTATGGAACATCATATTTCAATAGCATGATTCGCACTAAAGATGGTTTTGTATTGTTCGCTGTTGTAAATGATGATGATGTATTAAAGGGACTTCAATCATTATTGATTGAAGGACAGAGGATTAAACAGTATGGATTTACTCATACAGAATTAGAAAGGGAGAAAACTAATTTCTTGAGAACCATTCAAAAGGCATTTGATGAAAAAAATAAAACTGAGTCACGTAATTTTGTTAGGGAGTACGTTTCTCATTTTCTTGATAATGAACCTATCCCTGGTATTGAATCTGAATTGGAGATGTTTAGAACATTCCTACCTCTCGTCTCGTTGGAAGAAATGAATAATCTAACAAATCAGTATATGAAAAATATTAACAGAGTTGTGACCGTCCATGCACCAAAAAAAGATAATGTTAATATTCCTAACGAATCAGAGATACTAAATTTATTTGAAAAAGTAGTAAACATAGAGATTTCGCCATATATCGATGCTGTATCTGACGAACCACTTTTGCCGCATATTTCACCTCCGGGAAAAATTGTAAGCGAAAATAGTCACTCATCTGTTGGTATAATTGAATGGAACCTAAATAATGGTGTGCGGGTTTTTATTAAACCAACTGAATTTAAGAATGATGAAATTCTATTCAAAGCGTTCAGCCCTGGTGGCACGTCTCTTTCATCAGATAACGATTTTATTTCAGCCAATTTAGCAACAGATATCATTGAAGAAAGTGGAATTGGAAATTTTTCATCTATCCAACTGGAAAAAAAATTAAGTGGGAAAATAGTAAGTGTATCTCCATATGTTTCCGAACTTTATGAGGGTTTGCGTGGCTCTGCATCACCACAAGATATAGAAACATTATTTCAACTTATTTATTTACACATGACTACATCACGTGTAGATTCCTCTGCCTTTACTAGTTACCTTACACGAACAGAGGGATGGTTAGAAAATTGGAAATCAAGACCAGAGTCAGTATATCAAGATACTTTAACTGTCACTCTTACGCAGAATCATTTAAGAGGACAACCTCTTTCACTAAACATGCTTTCTAAGTTGGATCATCATTCTGCAATAAATTTTTACAATGATCGATTTGGTGATGCAGGTGATTTTACATTTGTGTTTGTTGGAAATTTTAATCCAGATTCATTTAAACCCTTTGTTGAAAAATATCTAGGGAGTTTACCTACAAAGAACAGAGATGAATCTTGGATTAATCATCAGATTAATCCTCCAAAAGGAAAAATTAATAAATCTGTTTTTCGAGGGATTGAACCAAAAAGTTTAACTCAAATTATCTATACCGGTAATTGTAATTGGGATCGGCAATCTAGATATGATTATCTTTCAACAATTGAAGTCCTCAAAATAAAACTACGGGAAATATTGCGAGAAGATATGGGTGGTGTTTATGGTGTTAGAATACAAGGAAAAATGACTAGGGTTCCTGAAGAGTCATACAGTATTTCTATCGGATTTGGATGTGACCCTGAACGGGTTGAGGAATTGACTTCCGCGGTCAAAGAACAGATTAAAATTTTTATGAAAGAAGGAACGACCGAAAAATATTTACATAAGGTTCAGCAAACTCAACGCAGAAGACATGAAGTTGATCTGGAGGATAATCGATATTGGTTAAATATTACTGAATTTTCTCTAAAAAATAATTTGGATATCGATATAGTAAATAGCTTTAATGAATTGGTAAATGGTTTAACAATAGATACAATTCATAAAACAGCTAATAAATATTTTACTACGGATAATGTTATTCAAGTTACCCTTTATCCTGAAAACTAATTATATCTAACTATACGGCCATATCTACTACTGCTTTTACTAATTTTTCAATTCCCTCTGCTGCCTCACTGATACACTGAGCGGACATATATGCAGGCGTAGAAATCACTTTGTTTTTACGATCTATAACAATGTCTTCTACATTGCAATTTATATGATTTGACCCCATTTTTTGAATATCATTGGCAGTTTCTTTATCCGAACCTATGGTCAAATCTACAGATACATCTGTACTTCTCATAACATGTGCAAACATTGCAGGCGCAATACAAACGAGACCAATAGGTTTTCCCGCCTTGTGAACATCTGTTGCCAATCTTTTTACATCAGGATTAACTGAGCAATCCGGACCAGCCATAGCATAATCGCATAGATTTTTGGTAACTCCAAACCCACCAGGGAATATCAAAGCATCAACATCTGAAGCATGAACCTCTGCCATATCACGAATTTTACCTCTAGCAATTCGTGCAGACTCTACTAAAACATTTCGTGAGTCCTCCATCTCAGTGTTTGTATAATGATTTATTACATGCAATTGATCAATATTTGGCGCCATCAAAATTGCAGCAACCCCCGCGCGGTCCAATGCCAACATGGTGATAACTGATTCATGAATTTCTGATCCATCATTAACTCCACATCCGGACAATACAAGTCCAACTCTTATCATGAATTCCCCTCCATTATTTTTTTCTTATTATTGAAATTAATATTCCGTTTCAAACCGGAAAACTTTGTTCGTTTAACAGCTGATTTTCCAAACAATTTTTTAAATCCATCTTCATCAAGAGCATCCCAATTATTATCATTCCATTCCAAAATTTCTTTTCTCGAAAAAAAGGCTGACTCATCTGTTATTTGACTAAATTTCTCGTTCCACGGACATACCTCTTGGCAAATATCACATCCATAAATCCATTGAGCAAGATTATTTGTATTTTCTCTTTGAAATTCACCTCTATGTTCAATGGTA
>CAZNQF010000026.1:0-5067 GCA_964575125.1 uncultured bacterium | reverse complement strand
ATACATTTTCGGGAATCAATTTTATATTCGTCCAATGCATTCGTAGGACATGCATCAATACAGGCTGTACAGGTTCCACATAGATCTTCAACAAATGCTAAGTCTGAGTCTAATTCAATGTCTAAAATAATTTCACCCAGGAAAATCCAGCTTCCATAGTCCCTCGTAATTAGATTTGTGTGTTTACCTTGCCAGCCCATGCCGGCTTCTTGAGCCCAAACCTTTTCCATAATAGGTGATGTATCTGTGCAAACCAACCCCTTTGTTTTCGGGGAAACCTCTTGTATTTTTTTTAATACCTCAAAAAGTCTGGTTTTTAACAATTTATGATAATCATCACCCCAAGCATAGTTACTGAATTGGTATCCCGATACTAAATCATTTTGGTTTTTTCCACTATAATAATTTATTCCTACACATATAATTGATTTTGCTTCAGGAAAATATTTTTTAATGTTACCTCTTTCTTCTTCTCTTTTTTTCATCCATTCCATGGAACCGTGGTTTCCTTTTTGCAACCATTGACCTAATTTTAATTTTTCATTTGGTTTCTCTTTTGCATGGGCTATACCAACTTTTTGAAATCCTGCATCTAAAACCCATTCTTTTATTTGGTCAGAAGAAATATACACTATTGAATTTAAATCCGGTTATCCCGAAAAATGAATATTGATTATACAGTTAAATTATTTCTAAAATTACAGAAAAAATTATAAAACTGAGATTAATAGGCAAGAAAAACTTTATATTCTTTCGAATCGTCTATCTAGTTCTTCAAGTGATAGCTGAACGATTATTGGACGGCCATGAGGGCAATAGAATGGATGTTCTGTAGCAAATAAACGGTTCACTAATTGTTGCATTTCTTCCAATGTAAGAGGATCTCCAGCTTTTATAGCTCCGTGACAGGCATATGATGCCGCCAGTCTTTCCTGATTTGAGCTGTATTCTTTTCTATGTTCTAAATAATGGTCCAAAATATTTCGAATTATAATTTTTTCAGTGCCTAAACTTAAATCTGATGGAACCGCATCTAATTGAATGCTTGATTTATCTTCCTTTTTTAATCTAAAACCAATTTTCTCAAGGTAGGGCAGTAAATCCAAAAGAACAGAATACTCATCAGGAGAAAAGGTTAATTTTTCTGGGAATAAAAGTGTTTGTGATGGGAGGTGGCTTTCTTCAAATGCTTTTAATGCTTCTTCAAACAGTACCCGCTCGTGAGCAACGTGCTGATCAATAACAACTATTCCGCTTTGGATGGGCGACAGAATATATTTATTGTGAATCTGCCAGATTTTTCCAGAAACAATAGAAACAATACCTTCATTTTTTTCGGCAAGACCAGAGGCGTAGTTTTTGGCTCTTTCTAGTTCCTCAGTCTGTTGATTATTACCCATAGTTGGGGGATGGGAGTGTCCATTTGAGACACCTTCAAAATCTGAATTCGTTTTGTTCTGAAAATCAAATGAACCGGTTTTGTTACTGGGGGCAATAGAATAAGGGAAATTACTTCTTTCAAAATTTGGGACCGTATCCATTATATCTTTTAATGAATCGATTACCGCAGCCTTTATTACATGATAAATTCTCCATTCATCTTTAAACCTTACCTCTGTTTTCATTGGATGAACATTTACATCTACCTGATCAATCGGCATTGAAATATTTAATACAAAAAATGGATACTCTCCCCTTTTCACGAGGGACTGAAAACCAGAATACACCGCAGAATTTAAAAGTCTGTCCTTTATAAAACGTGAATTTAAAAAAAAGAACTGCTCACTCGGCCTTGATCGAACAAGATTTAAATTCCCCACAAATCCCTTTATATAAAAATCTCCTTTGTCCATTGAAATAGCTAATAGATTCTCCTTATATGTAGGATCAAAAAGTGTATTTATTCTGTCGGCCAAATTCTCATTTTGTGCTTGTAATATTGGTTTGCCATCCGCTACTAACCGGACCTTTACATTGGGATTCCCAAGTGAAATCCGTCTTACAGTATCTACAATTTTTCTCAATTCTACTTTGGGTGATTTTAAAAACTTTCTTCTTGCAGGTGTATTGTAAAATAAACTGCGCACTGAGACCTGAGTCCCTTCAATATTCGGTGCAGGTTCTATCTCTGAGATTATTCCATCCTTCACCATAACTTTACCACCGGAATTTATCCCATCACAGGAAACCAAATCCATTTCAGAAACAGATGCTATGCTAGATAATGCCTCCCCTCGAAATCCTAATGTATTAATTTTAAACAAATCTCCCGCTGATTGGATTTTACTGGTTGTATATCTCTGAACTGCCAATTGAAGATCGTTGTGTGAGATCCCACAACCATTATCTAGAACCTGAATGAGAGTATGTCCACCATTTTCAACTGTAATAGTTAGTTCGGATGAGCCGGAATCAAGACTGTTTTCCATTAACTCTTTAACCACAGATGCCGGTCTCTCAACAACCTCTCCGGCTGAAATTTTATTTCTAATGTCTTCGTCTAAAATATGGATTTTATTGCTCATAAATTGTTAATTATCTCTCTGACATCAGAATATATTTGTTTATAAATTTTCTCTGATTTTGTTATAATTATATTTGATTCAGTCTCCATTTTTTCTGCAAATGCATCATCACCTGAGAAACCAGAAAGATTAATCTGTATATTCATACATGCTCCCCGAACTGCTGCCAACGCCATTTCTCCTGAAACCCCTGCATCGCTTACAGAATTGGGGTTTCCTTCCTTCACCATATTTTTAACTATTTTGAGGATCTCATAAGATGTCTCTGCAGTTTTAAAAGGAATTTCAATTGCATAACGATTCGCCTTTAAAATAGATAATTTACGAAAATTTTTCTCTTTATCACTTGATGCAGAAAGGCGCATAGCTGAAAGAATCCCATTGAAAGCATTTGTATCCTCATCTACAAGATAAAGCAATTCATCCTTTAATTTTTGTGCTTTAACACCCATTTCTTCCATTAAAGGCTTCTTATATAGAAATTCTTTTTTTTCATGGGTAAGAGATGCCACCATAGATGAAAGTCCCGCAGCTAACGCACCAGCCAATGCGGATACACTACCTCCACCAGGTGCAGGACTATTTGATGCAAGTTCATCAACAAATTCTATGTTAGAGAGGCTCGCTAGAGGTCGTTCACTTGTTTTTACTGCAAATTCAATTATTTTTTCCTCCGGGTGAAAAGGAGTTACATCATCTAAACCTAATGATTGGATTGCAGTTTCGATAATATTTTCTTTTGAAATACCACAGGTTCGATTTTGTTTTATTAGGTAATGTTTCCCTGCCATTAAAATCGCCTCCAAAGGAATCAAACCAACCAACTCACTCCCTGTTTCCCTAACTCCTCGTTCTACTGCTAATTTACATGCAGAATCAAATACATCATGAATTGTAGAATATTTATAATTATTAAAATTTATACTAATCTGAGCCCTGTTGAATGTATCCATATACCACCCAATAGCTTTCACATCTCTATACATTCCAGATACTTTTACCGGGCTTCCATCTTTATTACGTACTATTTCTCCATCCAATAAATTCACAGAATTAGGGTTTGGGATTCGCTTAGACCGTCCTTTTTCCCTGAGCTCAAATGCTATATCAGTAGCTATCCCTTGTATTTAGGTTTATGTTGTAAGCAATTAAAAAATCACGACAACCCATCACAGTTGCACCTGATTGCGCATTAAATTCAGTGGGACCAAAATCTGGTTTCCATTTTGGGTCATTTAATTTCTTAGCTAATCCTTCATACTCACCTTCACGAATGATAGGAAGACTTTTTCTTTCCGATTTTTTCGCAGAATTTTCGTACAAATAAACTGGGATATTCAACTCTTTTCCGACACGCTCGCCTACTCTTTCAGATAGAGCAATACAATCATCAATGGAAACACCGCTCACTGGGATAAAAGGACATACATCGGTCGCTCCCATTCGTGGATGAGCACCCTTTTGGGTTTTCATATCAATAATATTTGCTGCGGTTTCTATCCCAAAAAATATTGCTTTCTCAACTGAGGAGATATCTCCAACAAATGTTACTACGGTGCGGTTTGTATCTTTTCCGGGATCAACATCTAAAACAGTGATACCATCTACACCACCTATTGAATCCACAATTTGATCAATTTTTGTTTTGTCTCTTCCCTCACTAAAATTTGGGACACACTCAACTAAACCAACCATACCTTAAAGTCCTCTTGATTTTATATTTAAAAAAATGATTAACCCAATTACAATTATAAGCATAGATATCGTCCACAACAAAGAGCGGGATGATTTTTTCTGTGCAATTACCCTTCTAAAATAAGATTTATTTTCGTGAACTTTCAAAGACCTGCAAATAAAAATAAGAAAAAATTTACAAATGGACTCATGGCCCACCACAACGGAGAAAAATTTGACATATAACCAATTAAAATTAATCCAAATAAAATCTGCGGTCCATACAATTGCAGCTTCATAACTAAATTTGGATTTTTTCGAACCATAAATCCAGAAAAGATTTGTGAACCATCAAGCGGAGGAATAGGAATCATATTAAATACAGCCAACATTATATTTATTTGGGTAAATAAAACTAACATTATAATCAAAGAACCACTAACAACATTAGCTCGAATTATGGTACCTCCTATAAATGCCAATAACAAGTTTGCAGCTGGACCCGCAAATGCAATTTTCATCATATCTTTCCTTGGATTTCTGAGATAACGACTATCTACAGGGACAGGTTTGGCCCAGCCAAACCCAACGAATAATATCATCAATGATCCCATTAGATCAAGGTGAGCCATTGGATTCAATGTCAACCTTCCAGAATTTTTAGATGTAGGATCCCCCAGTTTAAATGCTACCCATGCATGAGCAAATTCGTGAAAACACAAGGCAAATAATAGAACAGGGATTAATAGTATTAATACTTCAGGTTCAATTCTTAGTAACATTTTTTATATTTTTTTTCAATCGAGGGTGATCTGAAATTTTGTCGCGGAGATAATCTTTATCAAGATGTGTATATATTTGAGTTGTA
>CAZNQF010000025.1:9812-16577 GCA_964575125.1 uncultured bacterium | reverse complement strand
TTCGGATATAAAGTAGATGAATCTCGAAAAAAACAAAGCCTGCGTTCTCTTGGAGAGTTTTTAATATTAACTAAGACAATTATCACAGGGCACCATAACTTTCAAAAATATATTTTATCAAGATTTTTTTACTGCGCATCTTTTCCGGCAATCAGTTTATATGCAATTTATTGCCAAGAAAAGTTTGGATTTAATATCAGTGAGGCAGGCACGTTTACAATGATAAATGTTTTTGCGGCGGGTGTTGCAAGCTATGTCTCCGGAAGTGTGGGACAGAAATATGGACATAAGTATGGAATGATTATTTCATATTCAGCACATCTGATAGCTGCAATCTTAGCCGTGTTCTCACAAAATATGATTTGGGTGTATAGCATTTTCTTGTGTATCGGGATTTCAGCTGGTGCTTTTATGCCCTCTGCAATGAATCTTGTATATGATTTTTCAGGGGACCGGGAAAATAAATTGTATATGGCTTTAATTGATACTTTTCTGGCTCCTGTTACTGTCATTTTTTTATTGATAGCCAGCTTTTTAACAGAATGGGGATATTTTCTCACAGCAATTATAGGAATTGGGGGGTGTTTGCTAGTCTCGTTAATTATTTTAATTTTCTTTGTTAGAGATCCGCGGGAAAATTCTGAATTATTTGCAAATAATTAATAAATCTTTCAAAGTTTTACATACTTTGTATTTAAGATTTAATTTAAACCATGATAGTATAAATTAGTTAATTTTCAAATTAAAAAATGGCTAATCCTACTCATAAACTTGCAACGATTGTTTTTACTGATATAGTTGGTTTCACAAAGCTCTCTGCTGAAAATGAACCTTTGGCCATTCAACTACTTGTAACTCAGCGAACCACGCTAAAACCAATTGTTGAGCGCTACAATGGTCGCTGGCTGAAAGAAATTGGTGATGGACTATTGTTGATTTTTGATACAACAAAAGATGCGGTTGACTGTTCTATTGAAATACAGCACACTGTAAAGAATGTTGCCAATCTGGATCTGCGTATTGGTATACATCAGGGGGAGGTGGTAATTCAGGGAGATGATGTGTTAGGTGATGATGTCAATGTTGCTTCAAGAATAGAACCCTTTGCAAGTACCGGTGGAATAGTGATAAGCAATAGAGTAAATGCCTCTTTGTTAAGGGACCCGTCCTATCAGACTAAACTAGTTGGTAAGCCAGCCTTAAAGGGAGTAAGACAGGAGGTAAAACTTCACTGTATTATTTCTCATGGATTACCTGAAACAGATTTATCTAAAGTATCAGCCAAGCTAGAGCCTGAAGGCTCTGCACATGATATTCCTGATTCGCGTACCGAGAAAGAAGGAGGGAGAAAATCAAATTCGCTTATTATTGGGGGAACTGTTGGGGCCGTAGTCCTTGTGGGGCTTGTCCTGTTTATGATGTTTCGTTCGAATAATAGTAAAGGTGGGGAAGGTCAAATATCTATTGCCTGCCTACCTTTTGTAAATATGAGCGCTGATAAGGAAAATGAATATTTCAGTGATGGAATCACTGAAGAAATATTGAATTACCTTGCTAAAATAAAAAATCTACGGGTTATTTCCCGAACCTCAGTTTTTACATATAAAGATAAAAAGGACATTAGTCTTGCCGAAATAGGTAAACAGCTAGATGTATCTCATGTTTTAGAGGGAAGCGTTCGCAAGGCAGCAAACAAGGTACGTATCACTGCTCAGCTTATCAGGTCAAAAGATGATGCCCACCTCTGGTCTGAAACATATGATAGAAGTTTAGAAGATATTTTTGCGGTACAAGATGAGATTGCACAAACTATAGTCAACACCCTTAAAATGGATTATATTGGACACACTGGAAACAAAGAACTAAAAAAGACAAAAACATCCGTTGAGGCATACAATATGTATCTACAGGGAGTTCACTTTCAAGATCGAAGGGATGAAGAGGGAATGAGAAAAGCTCTAACATTCTTCAAAAACACTATACGCGAGGATCAAAATTATGAGTTAGCCTATGTGGGGCTCGCAAATACCTATTTACTTTTAGCGGACTATGGATACGCTAGCTTCGATGAAAATATTCCTCTTGCTGAATTTAATGCATCTAAAGCCATGGAGCTAAACCCAGAATCTGCAGAGGTTCATTCCGCAAACGCATTTGTAAGCCTCATAAAAAAAGAAGACCCAATTAAAACAGAATCTTTTTATCTAAAAGCAATTGAATTAAATCCAAATTATGCAACGGCGCACCACTGGTATTCTGATTTTTTAAGAATGGTTGTAAAAGATTATGAAAAAGCATTATCATATGGTAAGGCTGCACAAAAGCTTGATCCACTTTCAGGAATTATTGCAATAAATCTAGCTCAGGTACAAATAGCTCTAAACAAAAAAAATGATGCGAGTAAAACTCTAAAAAATATTTTAGAGGTACATCCAATGTTTTTACAGGGATATCTTGTTCTAAGTAAATTTTATTAAACACAGGGCCTGTGGAAAAAATCAGAACAAACCGCTAAAAAAGTAACAGAGATCAAGCCAGATGATGGGCGCTCCTGGTCTGAACTTGCTGAGATATTAACAGCTCAGGGAAAAACAAAAGAAGGAATTAAGGCATACAAAAAATACGTTAGTTTAAATCCATCCTCTTCCATGGCCCTGGAACACCTATCCTTTGGCTATTATTTTGATAAAAATTATGATAAAGCATTAGAAACAGTTGAAAAAACATATGGATTAACCCCCTTTGCTCCACTAGCAAAGCTGGTAGAGGGGTGGCTATTATTTGAAAAAAAAGACTACAGCTCTGCATTAGATGTGCTCCGTGAGTCTAAAAAAGGATTTTTAGGTCTTTCTGCGTTTCATGAGGCATTAGCACTCTACAGTCAGGGTTTGATTTATGTCCAACAAGGAAAGCAAGATGAAGCTCTGTCAGTAATAAACGAATTAACAAAATTTGGTGGTGCAGATGGCATAGAAAGTTTAAAAGGTATTATTCATTTATACTTAGGAAATACAGATAAAGGATATAATACAATTAACAAGGGCGTCGTGGACCAAAACCCCTATATATATTTAAAAGTAGACCCTAAACTAGATCAATATAGAAATGAAGCTGAGTTTAAAAAGCTAATTAAATTATTTAATTTAAGTTAATAGCTCTAACAATAACTTTTTTTAGAGTTTTTTCTATCTTGAAACACCAACATATTAGCCAATTAACTAACTGAGTTTTTATTTTTTATTCAACCGTAAATTAAACTAAGTTTCCTGCTGACCTAAGGCAGATAACTATTAGTAGGAGGATATACTTAATGAGAACCACCTGTAAGCTAATCCCATTTTTTTTATTGTTCTCTTTTAATTTATTTGGACAAATATCAGTTTCCGGATATGTTAATAATAACTAACAAGAACCGTTAATAGGTGCAAACGTTTCTATTCAAAACACAATGTTTGGTGTCGCCTGTGATGTTAATGGATACTATAATATTGATATTCCAGATAAATCCTTATCGGGTGAAACTGTCACACTTACAGTAACATATATCGGATACAAAGGCCAGTCTGTGGCGATTGTTTTTTCAAAAAACGGTTCAATCAATCAAGATTTTAATTTAGCAATAGATGCAATAGGACTTCAGTCAGTTGTTATTGTTGGTTATGGTACCCAAAAAAGAGGTGACCTCTCAACAGCGATTACATCGGTAAAAGGTGAAGATGTGATTGACCAGCCAGTAGCAAATCTTGATTTAGCACTTCAGGGAAGGGCCGCTGGTGTTAGTGTTGCTAGTTCATCCGGACAGCCCGGGGCGGCAGTTAAAATTTTAATTCGTGGAGCAACCTCTATCACTGCAAGCAGTGAGCCTTTGTACGTGGTAGATGGAATCCCTATGACATCAGACAATAATTCCATTTTAGAAACAGGGGGATATAACTTTAATTCTATGTCAGATATTAATCCTGACGATATTGAGTCTATTGATATTTTAAAAGATGCTTCCGCCTCAGCGATTTATGGTGCCCGGGGCGCAAATGGTGTTGTACAAATCACAACCAAACGAGGCTCTGAGTCTGGGAAAACATCTATCACCCTTGACCGCTATACAGGCACACAGTCCCCAGCATATATAGTCCCAATGATGAACAGCCAACAATTCATAGAAATGATGAATGAAGCGGCAGAAAATGACGGACTACCTACAGCTTATTTCACATCAAGTGGTCCAGATTGGAACCGAATCGGAGACCCCGAAGATCCAAACCTTGTTAATACAGACTGGTATGGCGAAGTTCTCCGAAAAGATGCCCCCATTGAAAACACATCCCTAAGTGTCCGGGGCGGTAGTGATAAACTAAAATATTTTGTAAATGGTTCGCTGTTTGATCAGGCGGGCATACAAAAAGGTACAAATTATAATCGTTTGAGTTTCAGAACAAATCTAGATGCTAAAATAAACAACAAAATGAGTATAGGAACTAATGCGTACATCAGCAAAAGTGATGCGTTATCAACAATAGGTGATAACTCATATTTTGGGGTTATGATAAACACATTAGCAGCAGACCCCACTATGCCGGTATTTGAGGGGGACGGTTCCTATTCTAATCCCTTCCACTACTATTCATGGTGGGCCCTAGAAAACCCCACAGCAGCAACAGAACTCTATAAAAGAAATACCGTTACCAACCGATTTCTTGGATCCGTTTTTGCGGAATATAATATAATAGATAAACTTAAATTTAAAAGTTCTTATTCTTTAGATTATTCTTATCTAAAAGATGTAATGCACTATCCGTCAACTGCCGCTGAATCTTGGCAATCCGGAGTAACTGGAAAAGGATTGTTTGCAAACTCAGAAAAGCTTACGTGGCTCACTGAAAACATGCTTACCTATGAAATTAGTTTGCACCAAAAGCATCATTTCAATTTATTGTTGGTTTACACAACACAAAAGGCTTCCAACGATGTTGCTAGCATCGCAGCACAAAATTATAGCAATGATAATTTAGGTGCTCTAGACCTTGCAGCAGACATAGTTGATGCCTCAACCATGGGAACATCGTGGGGGATTGAATCTTTAGTCACCCGTTTAAACTATAATTTAGATTATAAATATTACTTTACAGGCTCAATCAGACGGGACGGCTCCTCCCGATTTGGGGCGGATAGAAAATATGGTATATTTCCCTCTTTTTCAGCGGCCTGGAGAATAACAAAGGAACCGTTTCTGTCTGATTTTGATTTTCTTTCAGATATGAAATTGAGATATAGTTATGGGAAAACAGGTAATCAGGACGGAATTAATAATTTTGCGTCCAGAGCGCTTTGGACGGTAGCAGCCGCATATAACGGCTCTGCTGGAATAAGCCCAAACCGAATGGGAAATGCTGAGCTTGAGTGGGAAACCACTACACAAAATAATTTTGGAGTAGATGCCAGCTTTGTGGATAATCGTTTTTCTGTCACTTTTGATACATATCAAAAACTTACTACCGGTTTGCTTCTAGACTCCAATGTCCCCGGCTATACCGGTTTCACCACTGTAACTAGAAACATTGGAGAGGTAAAGAACAGCGGGACAGAACTTTCTGTTAAGTCTTTCAATATTGATACTAAAGATTTCACCTGGACCACCACGTTAAATATTTCAACTATCAAAAATGAGATAACAAAACTGGAACAGGACAATGAGCGCGCTGTTGGTGGAACAAATATTATGAAAGAGGGCTATCCTCTGGGGACATTTTATCTTATTCATTGGGAGGGCGTAGACCCGCAAACAGGAAACTCCCTATATACAGATGCCAATGGCGATGGAGTAATTAATTCAGGTGATATGCAACTCGTTAAAGATAAAACTCCATGGCCGGACTATTTTGGTGGAATTGGGAACTCACTCTCGTGGAAAGGGTTTGATCTAAATGTTTTCTTTCAGTTTTCAATAGGTAACTACATTTTTAATCACTCCAGATATGCCCAAGAGCAGGTTGGTTGGAGTTTTAATTATGGTGGGTTTTTTATTCCTTATGGCAACAATACGGAAAGGGTTGAAAATGAAAGATGGCAAAATCCTGGAGATGTAACTGATATTCCTCGGGCAAGCCTGGGATATGAATTTGATGAGGAGGGAAATGTGGTTAGCACATTACAGCCAAACTGGATGGAGGACTGTGACCAATGGCTAGAGGATGCTTCATATATAAGATTGAAAACTTTTGAGTTTGGCTATACTGTGCCGTCTTCCTTTGCGGAACGATACGGACTATCCTCATTAAGAATATATGTTTTAGGTCAAAACCTGTGGACAAAAACAGATTATCTTGGTGTGGATCCAGAGGTAAGCTCAAATGGAGAAAATATGACTCGAATAGGCGAAGACTATGGTGGTTTGGGACAACCAAAAACTATTTACTTCGGTATAAACGTAGGGATATAGGGTGGTGATAATGAAAATATTTAATACAAAATTAATTTTAACAGCCTCTTTTCTTTTTGTTTCTGCATGTAGTGTTTTGGAGCATGACCCACAGGATGCCATTGTTCCTGAACAAGCATTTGATTCAGAGGCTTCTGTCCGCTCAGCTGTTGTTGGATTGTATCATCAGCTACAGTCAGATGATTATTATGGGGCGTCTATTCAGTATGCTTCAGATAATTACACCGATATTTCTACCTATGCAGGCTATAATATAGAATATAAAGAAGCGGTAGAGGGGGTTCTTCCTCCCGAAAACTAACTTGTGGAAAAAATTTGGCTCTGGGCTT
>CAZNQF010000025.1:0-9802 GCA_964575125.1 uncultured bacterium | reverse complement strand
AATTTATTAGCGGCGTTCATGATGTTGATGACAGTTGGTTTTCAGAAAATGAAAGAGCAGCTGTTATTGCGGAAGCTAAGTGCATCAGGGGTCTAGGATATTTAGATCTGTTAGTCCACTTTGGAGAACATTGGGACCTCAGCTCTGAATATGGGTTGCCCCTAGTAACACAATCAACCAACAGTGATTATGCAAATGTAAGTATGCTTACAAGGAGCACTGTTCAGGAAACTTATACTTTTATTTTGAATGACCTTGAATCAGCGGAATCAGGATTGCCAAACAATGAAAACAGGGCAGTGGCGACTGTAGCTCTCGCCCATAGTCTTTTAGCTAAAACATACCTTCATATGAAAGATTATACATCCGCAATCGATTACTCTAATCTTGTCATTGACATTATTTCATTGAACCCATCCTATGTTGACATCTTTCAAAGTGAACTGACTAGTGAATCTATTTTTGAGCTTGTGTCAAGCTCTCTTGATATAAGTAATTTAGCCCTTTGGACAGTTCTCCGTGATGAGGTCCTTCCTGAGGAAAGCTTAATTACATCTTTCTCCGATGGGGATCAACGGAGAGAGCTTATTGGAAATGTCGAAGGAAAACCATATGAACGTTTTTTGAAAGCAGAAGACTTTTCAAACCACGCTAATCCTGCATACATAATGCGGATTGCTGAATTATACTTTTTTAGAGCAGAGGCAAAGCACTTTTTGGGTGAATCTGATGGTGCTCTTGAAGATTTAAATACTATAAGAATCAGGGCGGGTCTTCCCCCGTACACTGATTCAAATAATTTTCTAGAAAAATATATAGATGAAAACAAATGGGAGTTTTTTGCAGAAGGAAAGCGCCTTCACACATTAGCTAGAATTGATAAAGCTGAGGATATCCTAGAAATTCCATCTTTTAGAAAAATATATCCTATCCCAGCAAGAGAGTTCGAAATAGATGGAAATCAGCTGGTTCAAAACCCTGGATATTGATAGTTACTTAAAAAAATATCCTATCTTTCCTCTTTGAACTTGTAGCGTAAAATTAAAATGACTAATACAACTCGAAATCTTGCTGCTATTGTGTTTACCGATATTGTTGGTTTCACAGAGCTCATGGGTAAAAACGAAAAAGAAGCCATGGCTTTGCTCGAAAAACAAAAAAGACTGCTCCGTCCCATTATTGAAAACTTTCAGGGGGAGTGGTTAAAAGAGCTGGGGGATGGCACCCTCTCTAGCTTTCCAAGCGCTGTTCAGGCGGTAACCTGTGCTCTCGAAATTCAGCGCATTCTAGAGCACGACCCAAACCTCACTGTCCGAATCGGAATTCATATTGGAGATATAATCAAAAAAGATGGGGACGTGTTTGGAGATGGTGTCAATATCGCTTCAAGGTTGGAGCCTCTAGCGGAACCAGGAGGTATCTGTGTCTCTGAAAGGGTTCATGAAGATATCAAAAACAAACCGGAAATCAGTACAGCCTTTCAGGAAGAACAACTTTTAAAAGGGGTGGATAAGCCTATTAAGGTCTATTCCATCTTTACAAAAATGGGAACAGTTCCACAAGAAGAGCTTAAGGTCTCCACACCAAAAATAAAACACAGTAAAGCCCTCTACGCTGTAGCAGTGGTTGTTATCGGTTTGTTGTTTACCATTTTTGGAATAAGACAGTCCAGTAAATCTTCAGTTATGGACAAAACAAACACCTTGGCTGTATTCAATTTTGAAAATCTATCTACTGAAAATAACAACGACCGAATGGGGCAAATCCTTCAGGAGTTAATCATCACAGATTTATCTGGTATCAAGGATTTTAAAGTGTTTAGTTCTCAGCGATTGTTTGATATTCAAAAACAAATGGGTTCAAAAGATTCCCGATATATTAATCCATCTATGGCCATGGATATCGCACGGGAGGCGGGCGCCGCATCTATGATGACAGGCAACATCATAAAGGCCGGAAACACAGTTTTTTTGACATCCAGGCTCTTGGATGTAAATGATGGTTCCGTCATACAATCACGGAAAGTAGAGGGAACCGATATCTACTCCCTTGTTGACCAACTATCATCATTGGTGATTGCAGATTTAAACCTTGGAATGGTGGAAACCGTTGACTTGGCTGTCAACGAAAAAACATCATCTAACATGACAGCCTACAACCACCTTATAACAGGAAACGACCATTTAAACGATGGTAATTTTGATCAGGCAGTTAGCGAATTGCAAGAGGCTGTTGCTATAGACCCAACCTTCAAAAGGGCTATGTATAAACTGGCAATAGCTCAATGGTGGGCAACGGGCGTGGAGGTTGCCAGCTCAGATTCATCTACACTTATAACACTAGATCGATATCTTAAGCTGCCCACCCTCAGTAAGGATGAAGTGAAGCTTGCAAACGGGGTAAAGAACATTGTTTCAGGCAAGTTTTTGGATGCATTGGAAACATTAGAATATCTTGTGGAGCTTCACCCGGACAATAAAGAATACCAATACTTACTTGGTGAATGTCACTTCCATGGGACTGAAAACGTATTAAAGGCGCTGGGAGCCTTTGAAAAAGCATTAAGCCTTGACCCTGATTTTGATTTAGCAACTATCCATATTATTGATCTTTACATCCTTGAAAAACAATATGATAAATCAATTTTAATACTTGAAAGAGATCTAAACGAAAACCCTAACTCTCTTATGTCTCTTGAAGCATTAGGTCGGATAAAGGCACTTCAAGGAAAATCGCATGAAGGAATTGAGATTTCAGATAGAATATTATCAATTGACCCCAATCATTTTGGTGCAAGATTTTGGACTGTTCGTATGTTTTATGAGCTTGGGAAGTTTCATGAGGCAGAACCATTAGTAAATAATTTAAGCGAAAACTATAAAGGCAGAATTGACGTCTTTATGCTAAAAAATGGTCTTTATTTCATTCAGGGAAAATTTTCAGAGATTCGCCAAATATTGCTTAGCAGTATAAAGGAAATACCAAATCATAATTTAAGTAAAATGGATTCGATAAAATATCAGACCTATGCAAGAAACATTTTATTAGGTAGCTGCAAGTCAAATAATATTAGCAATCTAAAAAAAGATGTTAAAATGTTTTCAACAATTGATGATCCCGACATCGGCGTCTTCACTGATTTTCTATATTTAATGGGTTGGTCTCATTTAATATTAAAAGATTTTAAAGAGTTTAAGAAAATTCAAAAAAGAACTCAAGACCTGATTATTGAAAAAGATTTGTCAAAGAGTTGGCAGAATGAATACCTAACAGCCATGAAACTAGACGCTGCTTTTTACAATGAAAATTGGAAGCAGGTGATAAAAGAATATAGAAATTTTAGTTCCAATATGAACGGTCAGCTATTTAAGCAATTTCTAAATCAAAAAAAATGTAAGGCAGAGTTTCAATTAAAAAAATATGATCTTGCGTTAATCACTGCAGAAAAAATGATTTCAGCAGATCAGGATTTTAGAACCTTTGCAAACAATCGTCCATTTGGATATTATTGGCAGGGCCGTATTTATGAAAAAAATGGAAAGCCAAAAGAGGCTATTTCTGCATATGAAAAATTAATGGACTTGTGGAAAGATGGTGATGAAAGAATTCCTGAGCGACAGGAGACCATCAAACGCCTAAAGAAACTGAAGGAGATTACCTAAGTCAAATCCCAACTTGCAGGTTATCTTTTAAAAATCTATACCAATCCAGAGCGGTGCTCTCCACCGTCACAGTAAATAGTGCTACAGTTAATAAAATCTGCCTCAGGTTTAATTAGAAGAGAAATTGTGTTTGCAACATCCTCCGGTGTAGTAGTTCTTCTCATAGGGTTTCGTTTTTTTGTGTTTTCAATCCACTCCTCCCACCTATCAGTTATTTTTGTTAACGCCCTTGTTGGGGTAACTCCTGCCTGAACAGAGTTGGCCGTAATTCCGAACTGCCCAAGCTCCCAACCTACCTGCCGAATGATTGCTTCCATTGCAACCTTTGCAACACTCACAGGTCCATATCCTTCCATGGCAACATAGTTACCTTCGCTTGTAAGGCCTAAAACTCTTGACCCCTTACCCAGTAGGTCGGCATTAAATAATTTTTGTGTCCAATACAGAATGGAATTACCCATTACATGAACTGTCATATCCATTTGTTTTTGATTTACAGGTTTTTCACCAAAAAAATTAGTTGTGGTTCCAAATGCAATCGAGTGGAGCAAAAGTTTAAGCGGTGCACCCCCAGTTAATTCTTTAATTTGTGGTATAAATTTGTCCATAGTTTCCTGTGACGCTGCGTTTGTGTTCCAAAACTCAACTTTTCCGCCATTCAGATTAGAGATGTGTTCTTTTAAGTTTTCTGCTTCTTTCTTCAATTCCCCCCTATCCAAATGAAACCCAACAATTCCATATCCTTGTTCCGCCAGTTTTTTTGCAGTTGCTCCACCGTGCCCGGTTGAACACCCTAATATTAAAACCCAATCTGACATGTTTTTCCTCTCTTTTTTAAATAAATTAGTCCACTACATCAAATATACTAGCTACAATCTCTAGTGATGTATCTGTATATCTATTGTAAATTTAATGATAACCAAAAGTAAATAATGAATCGTAAATCATCATATTCAAAAGAAGATCTTCTGGACGCAGGTTCAGGAATATTGTTTGGAAAAGAAAACGGAAAACTACCTGAACCTCCAATGCTTATGATAGATAAAATATTACATATTTCGGATCACGGTGGAAAATATAATAAGGGTGAGATTGTCGCTGAGTTAGTAATTGATCCAAATCTTTGGTTTTTTAAGTGTCATTTTGTAAATGACCCCGTAATGCCTGGGTGCTTAGCCCTGGATGGTTTGTGGCAATTGCTAGGGTTTTATCTATCGTGGATGGGGGGGCGCGGGCGCGGAAGGGCTTTGGGGGTTAAAGATTTAAGGTTAAAAGGTCAGATACGTCCTTACCATAAATCTATAACATATCGTTTAGATATAAAAAAGTTTTTGGCAAAACCCATGTATATGGTGTGGGGAGATGCGGTGGTAACAATCAACGATAAAGAAATTTATTTTGCTCGAAACTTGCAGGTCGGACTGTTTGATAACCTGACTTGGGACACTGGAATGGACCCAAGTGTAGATCCATTTTAAACGGATAAGCTTTGCGCTGTGGAATTATAGGCTTACCTAATGTTGGTAAGTCCACTATCTTTAATGCGATGACTGCTTCTTCTGTTCCCGCTGAAAATTATCCATTTTGCACCATTGACCCCCATCTAGGGATTGTCAACCTTCCGGACTCTAGGCTAAATCGATTAAAGGAGATATTCAAACCCGAAAAGGTGACCCCTGCTACAGTAGAGTTCATAGATATTGCAGGATTGGTCCGTGGTGCAAGTAAGGGAGAGGGATTGGGAAACAGATTCCTTGGACAAATAAGACAGGTGGAGGCTTTGGTACATGTGGTACGTTGTTTTAAAGATAAAAACATCACCCACGTAGATGGCTCTATAGATTCGGTTAGGGATGCGGAAACAATTGAAACTGAACTCTTGCTGGCAGATATTGAAACAATTGAAAAACGACTATTTCATATTGAAAAGCTAGTTAGGGCCGGCGATAAAAAAACTAAAAAAGAAGCTGAGTTTTTGTCAAAACTTAATGAACACTGTAGTGCGGGGCGGCGAGCGCGAACAGTTCAAAAAAACGAAGAGGAAACAAAGATACTTAGAGGTCTGCATCTACTGACCGCAAAACCCATTCTATATATTGCAAATGTTAGCGAAACAGAAATTAGTTCGAACAAACGAAGTCCATTAGTGCAATCATTATTTGATTTTTCAAAAAAAGAAGGGAATGATTCAATTAGAATCTGTGGTCAAATCGAACAAGAAATTTCAACAATACCAACAGAAGAAAAACATGAGTTTCTAAAAGAATATGGTCTTAGTGAACCTGGGCTAAATAAAATTATTCGTTCATCATTTAACTTGTTAGGTCTACAAACATACTTTACGGGGGGACCAAAGGAGGTAAGAGCCTGGACAATTAGAAAGGGTTTGACTGCGCCAGAGGCCGCAGGGGTTATTCACTCAGATTTCCAGAGAGGCTTTATAAAAGCAGAAGTATATAAATATTCAGATTTAAATTCTCTTGGAAGCGAAAAAGCAGTAAGAGACAGGGGTTTATCAAAAATGGAAGGAAAGGACTATGTTGTTAATGAGGGAGATTGTATTTATTTTCGTTTTAATGTTTAAATTTTCACTTAGCTAATAATAAAATGAGAATTGATAAACCAAAAATTGGGGTTGTAGGTGTTGGACACTTAGGTCAGCACCATGTAAAACATTTATCAAAAATAGAAAATATCTGTTTTTCCGGAATCTATGATAGGGACCTTGAGCGGGGAGAAAAAATAGCATCAACCTATGGTGTTAAGTTTTTTCATTCTTTGACTGATCTAATTGATGTTTGTGATGGTTTATCAATTGTCACCCCAACTGCAGACCATGCGGATACAGCCTTGGCATGTATAAAAAGGGGGAAACATGTTTTCATTGAGAAACCTATTTCTGACTCTATAGTATCAGCTGATATACTCATAAATGAAGCGGAAGCACAAAATGTTTTTATTCAGGTGGGGCATATAGAAAGATTGAACCCTGCTCTCCTTTCAGTAAAAAATTATGAGCTCAACCCAAAATTTATTGAAATTCAGAGACTTGCTCCCTACACAGCACGTGGCACTGACGTGCCCGTAGTGTTAGACCTTATGATACATGATATAGATATATTATTACATTTTGTACCCTCTAAGGTTCAAACTATTACCGCAACTGGGCTATCAATAATGACAGATTCGGTAGATATTGCTAATGCAAGAATTCAGTTTAAAAATGGAACGGTTGCAAACCTAACATCAAGCAGAATAGCCAAAAATAAAGTTAGAAAAATAAAATTATTTGAAAAAAATATGTATATCACTA
The DNA here is from genome assembly GCA_964575125.1 of uncultured bacterium. Lineage (GTDB taxonomy): Bacteria > Fidelibacterota > Marinisomatia > Marinisomatales > AB-629-J13 > AB-629-J13. Next base: position 2,827 of record CAZNQF010000025.1, on the reverse strand, counting down.
TTGATATGCTGTTAAAACTTTCAGAGGTTTATAAGATTGTCTCCACAGAAAATAATATTAAAAGCAGAAACACTGCACCCTTAGACTATAAAGGAACCCACAAAAAAATAATTTATGAAAAACCGTTGATTAAAAAAAATGATCCTCTGAAGATGGAATTAGAAAATTTTTCGGATTCACTCAGAGGAAATTCAACCCCAATTGTTTCGGGAAGAGCTGGGCGTGACGTGCTATCTGTTGCTGAAAAAATTAATGATTTAATTTTAGAAGGTTTATATTAAAAAAACAACATGAATATTAAAAACTTCTTTTTCACATATAGAAGCTACACTCCCATTCCTCTTGCTTTAGCAATATTATATTTTTCGAACTTTAAAAATGCTCTGATTTTTCCAGGCATTTTTCTTCTTGTTCTTGGCGAAGCTATCAGAGTTTGGGCTGTCAGTTATGCAGGGGGTGCTACCCGCACCACAAAAGTAGGGGCTCCATATTTGTGTGTTTCGGGCCCTTACTCAAGAGTAAGAAATCCATTATATATCGGTAATATGCTTATTTATACGGCATTTGTGCTAATTGCTGGTTCAAATAGTCTGTGGACAATGTTAAGCGCAACGTGGGTGTTTTTTGTGGTTCAATATAGTTTAATCATATCGCTGGAAGAGCGTGCTTTAATTTCTTTGTTTGGAGAAAATTATAATATTTACTGCAAAAATGTGCCCCCTCTTCTACCTAGAATTTATCCCTGGAATCGTGACAATTCGTCAGAACCAGCTCCCCTGATTCAAACACTGAAAACCGAAAAGCGCACTTTGCAAAATATAATATTTGTTCTTTTTTTGATTGTTTTAAAAAATAAATTTATATTGTGAAAAACACCAGTTCATCTGCTTTAACATTTTTTATTGTCGCAGGTGAAGAATCAGGAGATGTGCATGGATCCAAGTTAATACAATCACTTAAGAATCTAAATTCGAATATTTCATTTATTGGGCACGGAGGTGATAGAATGAAATCCCAGGGAATGAAAATTATTGAACATGTGGACTCGCTGTCTGTGATGGGTTTTTCAGAGGTTATAAAACGAATACCATACATGCTATAGGTCATGGGTGCAACAATAAGAACCATTGAAAAACTAAGGCCGGACAGAATTATTTTAATCGATTATCCGGGATTTAATCTGCGGCTTGCAAAGCGCATGAAAACATTTCCTATCCCAATTACTTATTTTATTCTTCCTCAAATGTGGGCCTGGAAAGAGGGGCGCGTTAAAATTTTAGAAAAATATGTAAATCAGTGTCTTGGTATTTTCCCTTTCGAACAAAAATGGTTTGAGGAAAGGGGTGTCTCTGTACAGTACCCGGGACACCCTTTTTCCGAAATAACTATTCCTCAACAAAACAGGGATGATTATTTTCAATCACATGATTTTGTATCAGATAACCCTTTGCTAGCTCTGCTGCCCGGCAGTCGTCAACAAGAAGTTGATCGTCACTGGCCAATTTTTTTAAAAACAGTTAAAATATTAAAAAAACAAAATTCTTCTATCCAATTTTGTATTGCAAAAGCACCAAATATTATAATCAATTCCGCCCCCAATTATATCAAAATCGAAGAAGATTTTACACAAACCTTAATTAGTCATGCAGATGTTGCTTTGGCATCTTCAGGTACTGCTACGCTTGAGTGTGCTGTTTGTGATACTCCGGTTGTTGTGTGTTATAAAATGTCTCAACTCTCTTGGCTATTAATACGCCAACTATCAAAGGTTTCATATGCCTCAATGGTAAATCTAATTGCTAATGAAAAGGTCGTTCCGGAATTTTTACAAAATGAAATGCAACCCGACTTAATTGCTAAGTCAATTGTTGAATTATTGCATCCATCCAGATACAGAAAAGTGATGTTAAATAAATTTGAAACCGTTCGAAGAACCTTGGGAATCCCCGGTGTTTATGAACGAACCGCTGAAACTATTTTAAAGGAACATTCACTTTGAAAGTTGAAACCAAAATGAGGTGGAAAGCCTGGTGGAGTAAGTATCTATTGAAGTTTTTATATGGAACCTGTGCTTGGGAAGTTCGCGGGCGAAACCAAATTAAGGAGCTTACCGGTTCAGGAAAATCTGTAATAATTGCAATCTGGCATGGAAAGGTCCTACCCATATTTATGGATTTGGCTTCTTACCATTACTATGCCTTAGCAGGCATGCATAAAGATGCTGAGCTTATTTCTCAAGTCGGAGCTCAAACAGGATGGAGACTGTTAAGGGGCTCAAGCTCAGACAGGGGAAAAGAAGTTTTTAAAGAAATGATAAATGTTTTATCAACTCCAGGTTCGGTAATAGCGATGACCCCGGACGGTCCAAAGGGACCAGCTAAAATTCCAAAACCTGGTGTAATTCGTGCCGCACAAAAATCAGGGGCTATTATCATTCCAGCAATTGGTCAAGCAAGGCGACGGTGGGGCTTCACTAATTGGGATACTTTTTATGTTGCAAAACCCTTTACCAAAATTGTGCTGCACTATGGAAAACCTCTTGAGTTTCGGTCCTCTGATAATTTTCAAACATCTATAAACACCTTAAAGCTAGAGCTTGATAAATTGGAAAAAATTGTGGATTCAAATTTTGAAAAGTGATTTTTTACGTACGTTACTATTACCGTTCGGGTTTATTTATCGAATCTTAATATTTTTTAGAAATTTCTTTTATGATGTAGGAGTTTTTCAATCAAAAGGCCTTCCATGTAAGGTCATAAGTGTTGGAAATTTATCTTTGGGGGGTACGGGTAAAACATCTACCGTTATTTCGTTGGCACAATTTCTA
>CAZNQF010000024.1:12385-16663 GCA_964575125.1 uncultured bacterium | reverse complement strand
TTCGTACTAATTCTGAAGCATTAATTCCCATTACATCTTTTGATAAAACAGCAGATTTTTCAACAGGAGTTGCTATTGGATCAATTCTTCATACCGGAGAGCACTCACATATTGAGCCAGTAAGATACTCAAAAGGCTCAGGGTTTTGGAGGTTGTTCATATTGCCAAGAGTTTATGGAAAATCAATTTTTAGAAGAGTAGCTAGAATATGTAAGGATATTATTCTGAATCCAATAAAATATATGAAGGTATTATTTGTTTGGGTTTGGGCAAAACGATCTCAGATTCTACTATTTATGCAGACCCTGGATAGCACATTAAATTTTTCAAATAGCAGACTGGGTAGACGGATGAAAACGGGTTTGGAAGAGGGAAACCCTCCCACACCTTTCATCCCAGAAGCAAATCACTATGCGGAAAAATTAGCAGACAAGTTAAATGGGAAACCCATGATGCCAAATAATGAAGCTCTTTTTGGGATGTCAACCACTGCACATATTTTGGGTGGTGCTGTAATGGGAAGAAACAAATCGGAGGGTGTTATTGATAAAAATAATCGTGTGTTTGGATATAAAAATCTTTATGTGTGTGATGGATCCATGATTTCTGCAAACCCTGGGGTCAATCCTTCACTATCAATTACAGCAATTACTGAACGAGCTATGAGCAAAATACCTGATAAGTTAAAATAGAGTTTATTAAGTGTTTTTTGAAATTTATTTATTTTAAAATTATAAATCATGTTGGAAATAAAATATTGGTCAGAAAGTAATTTTGATTTTGAAGAGATAGCTAGAATACAGAATCTGGTGAATCATGATACTATAGAACATGCTAACGATTTAAAGCAAAAATGGGAAAACCGAGATAAAACTGTTTTATCAGAGAAATATTTTTTGTGTAATAATATAAAAAATGTTGGGATATTACATTTTAGTCAGGGAGTTCAGGTTAATAAACGTAATTGTTATTTTAATATTTATATGGACCCTGACTTTCAGAGCACTTCAAATTATAAAATATTGTATGATCAATTATTGAAAAGTGTAGCAGAGTTTGATTGTAGTCGTCTTTTTCCATGGACATTTCTTCACAGTAATTACAGTAATTATATTACTTTTTTAAATCATGAGGGATTTAAAATTGTTCAAAAACATCGAGAATATAAACTTGATCTAAAACAGTTTGAAATTTCGTCGTTTGAAGGGTTGCTTGAAAAGCTGAAAAAAGAGGGGGTTCAAATTTTTGAGACAAAAAATGAAATGCAACATTTTCCCAATCATTACAAAAAGCTAGAAGAATTAATTTGGAATTACATTCAGGATGAACCCATCATGGATGGAGACTCGCATATTCGAAAACCCTATGAAAGATGGATGCAGAAAAGGAGAGTGTTCGAGGATAAAAAATATGGTGTAGAGTTGGTAGCGGTAAAAAACGATGAATATGTGGGCTTAACTAGAGTAATCATTAAATATGACAGTGATTCGAAAAAAGGCTACACTGAAACAACAGGAGTATTGCAAAAATATAGGAGGCAGGGAATTGCCACTGCATTAAAAGTTGAATCTATAAAAAAGTTGAAAAAAAAAGGAATCAAAGAAATCAGGACAGGCAATGAAATGAAAAACCCCATGTATAAAATAAATGAAAAATTGGGATTTCAATTAATGGAGCAGAGTCTAGAGTTCAGAAAGGATATTTAAAAATAAAGAATATATTTTGTTATTTAGCTAGAATTAATGTTCTTGAACACAGTTACTTGGTATTCGTGTCCCGTCTTCCAAGACAGCCCACTTCCAGATAGGAATACGTTTTTTTAGTTCTTTAATAAACCAGGACATGCCCTCTAGCCCTTCTTTTCTATGGTGTGATAAAATTACCACATGGAGACTGGTCTCGCCTACACCCACTCTACCGATTCGGTGTTTACAGAATAAATTATCAATTGGAAATTTTTTCCTCGTTTCTTCAGCTAGTTGAATAAGCTCGGACTTTGCCATTCCTTCATATTGTTCATATTCCAGGGCAACAATTGGTTTCCCATTCTCAGTCGATCTTACTCTACCATTAAAAATAAGTTCTGAGCCAGTTTCCTGATCATAATTATTATTTGGGAAAAATGCTATAGGGCCATTAATTATTTCGATAGTGATCATTTACCCTCCCTGAACCGGTGGAATAAAAGCTACTTCATCACCATCTTTTAATTCAGTCCCATTAGAAATATATTTTTGATTAACAGCTACCCTAAGAGACAAACCATCTAATTTCCCTCCAGCTTTTTTCTTAATTAATTTCTCCAGTGTTTTAGTTGTAGTCCCTTTTTTTAGTTCTAATTTTAATTCATTTTTCTCCAAAGCATATTTGACCTGGGAAAAACATTTTATCGTTACTTTTATCATAAATCTATTATTTGCGTTGTATGATTCATGCCATCATAGATAAGTAATTTCCCAACAAGATTATTTTTAACCCCCACAATTAATTTAACCGCTTCCAATGCCTGTATATTACCAATGATTCCAGAAATCATTCCCAAAATACCTGCATCTTCGCATGTCTCTCCTCCAGGTTTTGGGTTAGGAAATAATTCGGTGTATCCGGGACTTCCATTTACATTCAAAACAGAGACCTGCCCCTCCCACCGATAAAGACCACCGTAAATCATTGGAATGTTTGTATTTTTTGAAAGTTTGTCAATCAATACACGAGATGCAATATTATCAGTAGCATCGATAATTACATCAGATTCACTTAACAAACTCATACCATTTTTATCATCTAAATTTGTATCAGTGATATTAATTTTTGAATCATAATTCAGCGATGTCAATTTTTTTTTTGCTACAATTACTTTTTTCAAACCTACATCATTTGGACCATATAAAGGTTGGCGATGAAGATTTGATAAAGCGATTATATCCCCATCAATTAGATTCAAATTGCCAACACCGATTGTCAACAAAGATTGAGCTGCAGGGCAGCCAAGTCCCCCCATACCGACAATGGTGATTTTAGAATTAAATAATTTATTCTGGCCTTCTATCCCCAACTCTGGTAGCACCGTCTGATGTGACCAACGACTAAAGTCTTTTTTCTCATTATTAAAATGATTCCAAGCTTGAGCACCCCCCAAAAGACTCAATGTATTTTTTAATTTTTTTTCGATAATTATTCCTTCAGTTACAATTCCAAATTGGCAAATTAACACATTAGTGCCTTTAACTTTTGGTATAGCTCCGTTTTCAGATTTAATTGAATTAAGTCCAACCAAAGGGAAATTCACTTGCTGGTTTTTAGGGCGTACATCTATCACAGTTAATGTATCTATTTTTTTTTTAAGTTCTTCTGGAGTAATAATCATTTAAGGGGCATCCAGGGTAACAAACATACAGTGATTTTTTCACCTTCCTTCAGCATTCCCTCTCCTAGGCTGGACGTGAGTATACAATTTGCTCCCAAAGCAGATGTGATCATATGTGATCCAATTTTTGTTGTAGGTTTACAAAGCAGTTGGTTATTCTCTATCCAAGCTTTTCCAAATAGAAATCTTTTTTTGACTGCTTCTCGTGGGAACGGTTGAGTCAAAATACCTGTCAGTTTTTTCCTTTTTGGTTTCCCATTTAGGTATTCCAGAGCTGGCCAAACCCATTCCATAAAGCCAATATAGGATGATATAGGATTCCCCGGTAATCCAAAGATCAATGTAGAGTCTTTTGTCCCAAAAAAAAGCGGCTTTCCAGGCTTTTGTTCAACTTTCCAAAAATGTTCTCTCACACCTAATTCTGTGAACACCTCACGTACATAATCATATCGCCCCATAGAGATTCCACCTGAGGTGATAACTACATCGCTAGTCTGAAGTGTTTGATATAAAAAGGATCGCAGAGATTTTTTGTTATCTTTAATAATTTCTTTTTTTCCCACCTTTCCACCAGATTTTTCCACCAAATCAGATAACATATAAAGATTCGAATTATAAATTTGTCCTGCCTCTAGTGGGAGGCCTGGTTCAACCAATTCATTGCCCGTCCCAAATAAGGTTATCTCTGGTTGTTTTGAAACGGATAATTTGCTATATCCAAATGTGGCGCAAGTCCCTAATTCACTGGACGTGATTGGGGTACCTTTTGGAATTAGCAATTCCTGCTCTTTAATTTCTTCTCCTTTTTTCCTGATATGCTTTCCTGGTAATGTTTTCAAAAATATTTTGAATGTATCACTATCTGAGAATCCGCTTGTATCTTCCACCATTACCACTGCATCTGCACCCTT
>CAZNQF010000024.1:11973-12375 GCA_964575125.1 uncultured bacterium | reverse complement strand
CATGCACTGTGCGCATTCTCCTGAACCGATTTCAAGGTCAGATGGTGATCCTGCAGCACTAATACTTACCATTTTTAGTGTAACTGGTTTTTCATTACGTGCTCCCACTGTATCTCTAGATCGAACTGCGAAGCCATCCATAGCTGAATTATCAAACATAGGAGAGGGAAATGATGCTACTACATCTTCAGCTAATGTTCTATCGCTAGATTTATTCAATTGAACCGTTTCAGTACCTAACCGAAATAAATGGGAATTGACAATTGATTTCGCTTCTTTAAATCCGATCAAATCATTTCCTTTATTAAAAATATTATAGCAGAAATAATAATAATGCCCATAATGTTTTGAACCATTTTGTTCTTAAATTCTCCCAGACGATCGGGCAACGATTTGCCCGAT
>CAZNQF010000024.1:0-11963 GCA_964575125.1 uncultured bacterium | reverse complement strand
AGCTTATCACACCGGGCCGATATCTTGCGATGAAACCAACCAACGAGTTTATCCATATAAACAAGGCACCAGCAGCAGCAGCTTCTTTTGCACTACCTAAACCGAACATGATAATTAGTGGGACCAAATAAATACCCCCACCGATACCAACCGCACCGGCGATAAATCCAAGAGTTGCACCCAAAATAATGCTTAACATCCATTTTTGTGCATTTGATAATTGAAAAGATATTGTTAAATCGTTAAAAATATAGATTCGAACTGCAATCAGGATTAGAGTGCTTAATAAAATAATCTGGAACATAAATTCAGGCAGTTCAATTGAGCCAGCAATATATGCAAAAGGAATAGATGTAATGAAAAAGGGTGCCACTAAATTCAATCTTCCAAATCCATTTTTCCAGAAATTGACCATTCCAATAAAGGTAACAACAAGATTAAGAGTTAATGATGTAATTGGAATCATTGTGTAGTTAACCCCCACAATTGTCATTATAGCTGTATAGGATGAACCTCCGCCCAATCCTATGCTTGAATAAATAAAAGCAACTAACAAGAATAAAATTGGCAATATATATTCCACTAATGTTTTTCACCTTTCATCATATGAAAAGAATGAAAAATAGTAGGTATCAAAACATTTAATGCGTCCTTCACCGCGCCTGTACTGCCTGGTAGACAAATAACAATTGAGTCATTTATAGTGCCCGCTGTTAATCGAGATAACATGGCTGTTTTAATTTTTTTTCGTCCATGCGCATGGAGTGCCTGTTCGATTCCAGGCAATTTTGATTCAAATAACTTTTCAATGGTTTGAATAGTTAGGTCCCTTGGTCCTAATCCAGTTCCACCGGTGGTGATTATTAATTGAACACCATCATCCAACCATTTTTGAATAGTTGGGACCAATTTGTCTGAACCATCTGGTAAAATGATTTGATGATCGACAGAACATCCAACTTTTTTAAATCCATTAATCAATATAGGGCCTGATTTGTTTTCACCTTGACCTGATGAGATACTGTCACTTAATGTGATGATACCAACATTTGGACGATATTGATCAGTATGGTTTGATCTTCCTCCCACTTTTTGTGTTAATTGTATTTCTCCGATAACCATGGTTTTATCAATTGCTTTACACATATCATAAATTGTCAAAGCTGCTACGGTTACAGCAGACAGTGCTTCCATCTCAACTCCAGTTGCTTCTATTGTTTTGACAACTGATTGAATTAAGATAGTATCGTACCCAATCTCAAATTCAATATCTACAAATGATAAATTTAATTGATGGCACAGAGGAATTATATCTGGTGTTTTTTTTGCAGATTGAATTCCAGCTATTTTTGCAGTTGTTAAGACATTCCCCTTGGGAAGATTTTCATCTTTGATTGCCACAATAGTTTTAGGAAGCATAGATATTCTTCCTTCTGCTCGTGCCATTCTCGCGTTAGTATCTTTCTCGGAGACATCAACCATTTTTACATTCCCCTTTTTATCTAAATGAGAAAAGTCATTCATTTGTTTTATATTGGATTTTTATTATTAAACATTCCATTTTTTTATCCTCCGATTTGTGTCATAGATTCGCGGGATATTCCAATTGATTGTTGTGCTGCCCATCCATCCCTATGTTTCTTAAAAAATGATTCTTGGATTATGGATTTAATTTTTTTATCAGACACTCCGAGTCGCATACTGTCACGTAAATTAATTTCTTTCTGACTAAATAGGCAGTTCAATAATTTTCCATCAGCCGTAATGCGAATTCTATTACAAGCACCGCATAAATTTCGTGAATAGGCAGGAATAACCGCAATTTTTCCTCTTGCTCCTTCCATCTTGAATGAATAATGCTCTGTGTTAGTCCCTTCAGCAGGTTGAAGGGATGTACATGAATGAAGATATTCAACGATTTGTTTTGCCCTATAAAATTTTCCTGTTTTCCAGATCTGACGAGAGTCAAAGGGCATAAGCTCAATAAATCGAACTGTAATATTATTATCAATTGTTAATTTTGCAAAATCAAGTAATTCATCACTATTGAAACCCCGCATAACAACCACATTTAGCTTTACCAATTTGATAGTTGATTTCAAGGTTAATTCAAGCCCTTTTAATACTTGTCTAAATCCCTTACGACGAGTAATTTTTTTAAATCGGTCAGCTTTTAATGTATCCAAACTGATGTTGATTCCGGTAAGTCCCGCTGATTCCAATTCATTTAAATAATCTTCAAGTAATAAACCATTTGTAGTGAGATGAACCGACTTAATATCGGTAAGATTCTTCGCAAAAGAAATGAGCTCTGAAATATCCTTTCGAAGCAAGGGCTCACCACCTGTGAAACGGACCTTAGAAACACCTAATTTTGTTACAATAGTAAGCAGTCGAAAAATTTCATCTTTTGTTAGGAGTTGTTTTTTTCTTTGAAAGGAAATTCCTTCTTCGGGCATACAATAAACACAACGCAGATTACACTGTTCATTTAAGGCAAGACGTAGATAGGTAAATGTTCGACCAAAACGATCTTTGATAAGTGACGTAGAGTTACCTAGGACGCCACTGTTAGGGGTGGATGTTATAATATTTTCTACCATTCTCATTCCAAGTCATTCCGATATTTGTATCAGAAATCGGGAGCAAATCCTGATGTTTCCTTCAGAACCGTATCGGCCTATTACCCTATCTAATTATCAGATGACTTAGGTAATTCGGCTAAAAGAATTAAGATAATTTATTCTTCTTTATTAATATAAAATTGTTTTTTTTGCGGTGTCAAAGGTCGTCCCATCCACAGAGGTCTTCGTAAACCATCTGGATGGGTTTCTTTTTCCTTTGCCCATTTATTCCATTTTTTAAAATGTTCAAATGATTTTTTTGTATCCACAAAAATATCCCCATATTTCTCATCCGAACTGGGTTTTGAAAGGCTCACTTTTTGGAGCCAACAATGGGCACCTGAAATAGGATCGGGGTTTACAGCATGAGTAATATTTTGATGAACACCACCATCACGCCACCAAACTCGTTTTGTATCTGGATCAACAGTGTTCCAGGGTTCTATACCTTTCACTGTCTCCATTTTCCATTTTTCATCTCCTAGATTTTTGATAGTTACTGTGTTTGTCATAAAACGATTTCCTTCATCCTGTTCTCTTCGCCAGCGACCGATGTGGTGGGAGCAAGCCACAACGCCCGGCTTGATGGCCTCTGTCACCCAAACCTTATCCACAAACCAGCCAATTTCGGTGGTAATTTTAAGTAAATCACCATTATCTAATTCCACTCGTTTTGCGTCCTTGGTATGAATCCAAATGGGATTTCGATGAGCGATTTCGGTGAGCCACTTTGCATTAGCGGAGCGGGAATGAATATGGGTTGGTAATCGAAAATTGGGAAGCAAAACATATTCATTATTACTTGTATTTAATTTGTCTAAATGGATATGACTCTTAATTCGATAGCCCGGAGTCGCATGTTCAGGATATCCAAAATCCACCATTGTCTGGGAATATATTTCTTGACGTTTGGATGGTGTGGGGAAACCTTCAAATATTTTACCATCCACTTGAATTCCAACTACGTGCCCATCTTTTTCGATTTGACCATTGGACTTCTCAGTTACGTCACTCTCATTACATTTTTTTTCATTGTTACGATATACATTATCATCAACTAAAAAAGCACCATACTTCTGCATGTATTGCAAAGGTGTCATACCTTCTTTTTTAGCTGCTTCGGGTAATCCTTTTGTATGCTCAAAAATATATTGATAATATTCATCAACATTAATTTTTTCACCATCCCGATATGGACTGATAAAATGTTTTCGGATACCTAGATCTCCGTCCTTATCAATTTGCCAGGATAGCTCAATCCAAAATTCATCTTCTTCCCATACCTCTCCGGGATTCACTTCATAGGTGAACTTAATATCCTTTCCATCTCGACGGGCTTTTTCCCTTAACACTGGCTGACGGAATGCGATCCATATCCCGGCCTGGGTCTCGTAAGAATTAATGTCATGCCTTTCAGATGCGTGCCCCATTGGCAGGACGTAATCTGCAAAAAAAGCTGTTTCATTCCATGTTGGTGTCAGCGCAACATGGCACCCAATTTTTTGTTTATCGGATAACATTTCAATCCACGTAAAACCATCAGGATAGGTCCAGACAGGATTAAACACCCGTGTAAAATAAACGTCCAAAGAACTGCGATTCTCTTTCAATAAATGAGGAAGTATTTGACTCATTTCATAATGAGATAAGGTATATTCCTTGGGCCAGATCAATTCATTCCAGGCATCCGGACCTGCAGGTGAATCAAAAAATTCTGGATGAAATTTATTCCATGCGCTTGGAGATGTCCCTCCTTCAGTCCCTACTGATCCGGTCAAAACATTTAATAAATGAAGTGTTCGTGATACTTGCCACCCTCCCAAGTTTCCAATAGATGGACCCCGCCACACGTGAGTAGAAAGTTTGCTACCTGCTTTACCAACCATTCGTGCTACACGAACAATTTGGTCTGCATCAATTTGAGCTTCTTTTGCTGCAAATTCCGGAGTGTATTCTTTCCACTCTTCTCCCAAACGTTTGATAAATTGATTGAACTCAATAGGATCGGCTGGAAGCAGGTTTTAGAGATACTCATCCCAATTTACCCAATTTTTTAAATAGTGTTTGTCATACAGATTCTCATCTAGTATAATTTTTGCCATAGCCATAAAAATGGCTGATTCACTTCCCGGATAAGTTGGCATCCATTCATCTGCCATTGAAGCGGTATTGGACAACCGTGGATCAATAACAATCAGTTTGGCACCTTTCATCATCCCCTCCATAATTCTTTGTGCATGTGGGTTAAAATAGTGTCCTGTTTCTAAATGAGATGATGCCAATAATATAACTTCGGCGTGGGTATGATCCGGACTGGGTCTATCATACTTATGCCAAAGTGCGTAACCGGTTCTAGCACCTGCAGAACAAATATTTGTATGGGAATTATGACCATCTATTCCCCACGCTTTTAACACTCGTTCTGCATATCCTTCATGTCCAGGACGTCCAACATGATAAACTACACCATCCTTACGTTTTTTAATAGATGATGAAATTTTTTCTGAGATTTCTTTTAAAGCTTGGTCCCATGTTATCTGTTTCCATTTCCCTTCACCTCTTTTTCCCTGCCGTTTTAATGGATAGAGAATTCGTTCTGTATCATTGATTTGGTTTATTGTAGCAGGCCCTTTAGCACAATTTCGCCCACGGCTCCCGGGATGGTGTGGGTTACCTTCAAATTTTCTCACTTCATTAGAATCTTTATCAATGTAAGCTAAAAGGCCACATGCAGATTCACAATTAAAACAGGTGGTGGGAACAATAGAATAATGACGTTCCTTTTTATTGGGCCATGCTTTTGGATCCAGCTCAGTAAAATCATCCCACTCGCTGGGATGGGGGTATCTATACAATTCACGTGGACCTTCTATATCGGCAGAATAGTCAGGGCGGTCTGATATTTTAGGTAAGAGTCCCAATGATTCAGAAAATGTTTCTATCCAACTTCGTTTCATAGTTAGCTCAATGGTATTAATTGTGGTACACGAATGCGTACATATTCAGTTAAAAATATTCCGATTAGTATCAACCCACCTGCAATAATAGCTATAGCTGGAAATGCAATTAATATTATGAATGGAAATACATTACCAATAATAATTCCAACCCAAAAATATTTTGAATAATATCCTCTTGTCATAAGCTGAATTGCTTTTTTAGTATCATGAGTATCATTTGGTAATAATATTTCTTTGGCTATAATGATTAGATTAGCTGTAATTCCACAAAGCAGTACATTGGTCACCCATTGAGATGGATTTGGTGAAATAATGCTTAATATCACAGATCCTGCCATCACCGCATGAATCAACAAATGGAAGGCAGATATTTCTGTGGATTGCCATAAATCTCTTGATTTTGCTTGACCAAATAAAAATGCAGTATAGGTTGTACTAAATATTGCAAAAATGCTTCCCAGCCACCATACCCAATCTAATTCAACAGTAAAAAATCTAGAAAATAATTTTAATGTTACCAATCCACTGAAACCTGTAATAAGATAAGCACCACGAACCAACCAGGACTTCCACTGTGGACGAAGCAACACATAAAGGAATCTATCGGGGCGATCTAAATCTTTTACGAGCAATGCTCCAGTTAAACCCATAAATGTCAATGTAATAATAAGTCCTGTTAATTCTGATGACGCAGCAAGAGTTCCATTTATATATTGGAAAACAGCCATCATAAGAAATGTACCTGTAGCAAGGGCTTTTGTCCACACATAGGCGGCGTCCTCCCAACCCCAAAGTACACCTTTACTAGGGCATTCGTACACCAGCCGGACATCTTTTATGTCTACATCCTTCTGAATTTCTTGGGCAACATTATCAATAGCGCGCTGGTCAATAGGCTTCCCCAATTTGGCTGAATTTTCCATTGCCAATTGCACCAATAGATTTTCTTTATCCGATTCAGACAGTCGCTGGTCTGCATATTTAGCGAAATGTCCCACGCCTTTTGATTGCTCAGACCAAAGATAGTCTGTATCTTGATTTGTAGCATTTGGGTCGAGCATTTCTTTCGTTCCCTTTATATAATACAAATTCGGTTTTGTCATTTTTTCTGGCTTTCGTGTCATTGTATTTTCATTAGCAACCAATTGGGAAATTTTGGAATTAGAATCATCCAAATCACCGGACACTATTGCTTCCACTGGGCACACAATGACACATGCAGGTTCAAATCCGCCATCAAGACGGTGAGCACAATAGTTACATTTTGCAGCAGTATTTGTATCTGGATCTATATAAAGTGCATCATAGGGACAGGCCTGCATACATGATTTACATCCAATGCATCGGTCATTATCAAAATCAACAATACCATCCGCTCGAGTAAAAAGCGCAGTAGTTGGACAAATTTCAACACATGGTGCATCAGCACAGTGATTGCAGCGGTGAACTGAAAATTCACGAGTGGAATTAGGAAAGGTTCCTTTTTCAATATATTTCACATGAGTTCGATTTACGCCAATTGAGACATCAAACTCACTTTTACAGGCTACAGTGCAGGCGTGACAGCCAATGCACATTCTATTATCTATTACAAATCCGTAATTCAAAATTAGATCTTTATATCGGAACAGTTAGCGGTAGAACATTCATTTTTCCCGAGGTCCATGGTATCTGCTTCTTCAATCCCTACATTGAACCAACCGGAATTTATTTTCCTAATTTCTTTATAAACTTGAGGTTGAATTATTATGTTATCTTTAATAAACTGAATAAATTTTTCAGGAGAATCTACTTCAATTACATTTGAATTTTGTTTTTTGATATCAGATAATTTTTTCATGATAATCATATCATCATTTGCTTCAGTCCAATCTATATAATGTCCAGGAAGAACATTTAAATTTTCATCCATTTTCTGTATCTTATTTGTAAGTGTTTTAAATAATATATTTGCCCATTCCTCTACTTTTCCGCCGAGATCCGGACGGCCAACAGAATGAATAAAAACGGTATCACCAGAAATGAAATAATGATTATCGATGATATAGCTAGTGCTACCTAGAGTGTGACCAGGAGTATGAAACTCTTGTATCTCAGGTCCGCTTTTTCCAATAGTATATTTATCGTTATCATCCACTTGACTATATTTAATGGATGCTTTGCTAATATCACTCACATGAGCGAGTATTTCAGCACCAGTTTCATCAGAAATTTGCTTTGAACCACTGATATAATCTGCTTGTAGATGGGTTTCAAAGGTGCGGACAATTTGTACATTTTTTAATTTCGCAAAGGATTGATAAAAGTTGCAATTCCGGCTGGGGTCGAAAATGTACATTTTTCTGTTGTAGATTAGACCGTAACTACATGAAGCTTTTCCAGGTCTGATAAATTGATACAATTCATAAATATCCGATTTTGAATTAACCCTTTTGGGTATAAGTAAATTTCCCCATGTTTTTATCCCACCGCTTAGATAAGCGACATCCTCGAAACCATGGCTAATCAAAATTTCTCCAACAAATTGGGCAGAGCCTTCTTTGGAACAAATTACTTTAATAGGTCTGTTACGAGATACTTTGAGCACAGATTTATCTTCTTCCTCTATAAAATCAAAATAAGGGATATTTTTCATGTTGAATTGAAATGGACCTTCAACATTGAATCGTTCAAAATCTTTTTCATTTCGAACATCTAAAACAAGTATGTTATTCTGACTAATCAAAAATTGAAATAATTCATCAGCAGAGAAGGAGGAGGTTAAAGACATAAAAAAAGGATTAATTAAACCTATATTTATTAATTGAATCTACCGCAGTCGATACAGTAAGGATTTTTGGATACGCACGGTTCAAAATCTCTTTTGATAGTATTTGTGCCATGTGTTTTGAGGATTTTCAATTACAGTTGAATATTTATTTTTTTTTAATATAGTAAATAAAATCTTTACCTTTACTTTCTAAAGATATTATTTTATTTCCAGTTCTTTTTGTCCAAGCTGCCACATCATTTTGAGAACCTGGATCGGTGGATAACATTTTTAACACATCCCCGGTCGACATTTTATCCATAGTTTTTTTTGTTTTTAAAACTGGTAGAGGGCAGCTTAATCCACGACAGTCCAATTCTTGATCAAATGAAACATCATTCATTTTAAATCTCCCGTTTTCTTTAGGGGTAAATAATATAGTAATTACCTGATACTAAAAAAGTACTATGTATCCATAACTTATTATTTAATTTCACTTATGTTTCCTGTAACAGTTTTTATTCTAATTGGAGGGAAGAGTAAACGATTTGGTCTACCTAAATGGAAAGTCATGATTGAGAACAAAACGGTTTTAGATCGTATGTGGAATTCCTGTTCCAATTTTAAAAATCGTTTTATTGTTGGGAAAGAAAAGCCTCTTGATTTAGATAAACCATTTTTACAAGATAATTTGAAACTAAGTGCACCTATAAATGGACTATACACAGCTCTAAATAATACAACTACAAATTGGATTCTATTATTGTCATGTGACTTACCTTTAATTAATTCAAATCTTTTTAAAAAAATATGGAATTTAAATTCAACCGATATAGAATGTATTATTCCTCTTGCAAATGGTAAAGCACAGGTTACTTGTGCATTTTATCATAAAGATATTTTATCCGTAATGGAATCCCAAATTAGAGAAAAAAAATACAGTTTACATAGTTTAGCAGAAAAAATAAATACAGATTTTGTAGAGTTCGGAGATGACAAGCGATTTTGGAATATGAACACAAAAAAAGATTATGAAGAAATAATAAAATATGTAACCGATACTGATTAATATTTTATATCTTAAATATTTTTCTTCTTATCAGTCGAATTATTATGCTGATCATTCCTTTCAAAATATTTCTCTGTAAATTTGATTTTGAAAAGAAAGAGGCGAACTCTTTCCATTGTTCTTTTATTATATTTCGATTAATGTAAATAATATAAGTAACTAATGCAAAAATATAAATAAGTGATAAAATAAAAAATAATCGTATCATGCTGATTTTAGTATCAAATTTTAGGACTCAATTTGTAAATAAATTTAAATCAGTCTTTCTTAACTGAACATGTATTAAAATATTTTAATTTCAGTTCAAGATGAAGGACAAAAAACACCTAAAAATAGGAATAATATTATTTTTTGCTAGTTTTATTATTGGTTATGGCAGTTTGTTGGTGGGAGGGAGTTTTTATTTTATAACAAGAAATGATATCTGGATTTGGTTTGGATTCGGACTGTATGGGTTATCATGGGTTTTATTTGGTATAGGGTTTATAATGGCTGGAAAAGAAGGATTAAAATATTTTAAATGTAAATAAAATGAGTTTTAGATTTGTAGCAATCAATAGAAACAGGATTTTCAAAAACACAGATAAAGGGTATAAATTTTCTGTGAAAAATAGTGGATTATTTTTTACGGATAATGACAGAAAAGTTAAATCTGATACTAGACCTCTTATATGTTCTTAACAAATGCATTGTTTTAATTATTAAAAAGTGATACATAAATTTTTATACTGGTTTATTCGTTCGACTCCTAGAACAAAACGTTGGTTTTGGAAGAAATGGTACACTATTTTTGCTTCCAAGGCTCTTAATCCAGATTTTAGATTTATGAATTATGGATATTATGATGAGGGTTTTAAACCTCAATTAAATTCAACTGATGAAAAAGAGCGATATCCTATCCAACTTTACCATCATGTTGCAACTCAAATAAATTTAGAAAAAAAATTAGTTTTAGAGGTTGGTTCCGGAAGAGGTGGAGGAGCTGAATATATTGCAAAGAATCTAAAACCTGAAAAAATTACAGGATTAGACATTTCGGAGACAGCTGTAAAATTATGTCATTCGCTCTATGATGTCGAAAATTTGAATTTTGTAGCAGGGGATTCTGAAAATTTACCTTTCCCGAATGAGTGTTTTGATGTAGTAATAAATGTGGAATCATCTCACTGTTATGGTTCAATGAAATCATTTTTAGATGAGGTCAAGAGGGTATTAAGGCCAGGGGGATATTTTCTGTTTTGCGATTTACGGGAGACAACTGATTTGGAGGAATTATTTGATCAATTTAATAAATCAGAATTAAAATTAATTCAACATAGAAATATCACAAAAAATATTATTGATGCATTAAATGAAATGTCGCCGAAACGCCGAAAGGCAATTGATCATTCTGTACCGAAATTTTTAAAAAAAACGTTCAAATCTTATGCTGGAGTAAAAGGAAGCGCTATCTATGATTCTTTTATAAATGGAACTTTTTTATATTTGAGCGCTTGTCTGAAAAAATAAAATTTATTTCTTAAGCAAACTCCTTCCCATACTTTCTAATTATGATTAGGTTCTAATTCATAAATAAAAGGACTACCATGAATATAGCTGAAGTTACTTCATTTACTCACAATTTTTGGCAGGATGAAATTATCCCACAACTTGTAGAATATATTAAAATTCCCAATAAGTCTCCTGCTTTTGATGCCAATTGGAAACAAAACGGACATATGGACAAGGTTTTAAAACTTGCAGTGGATTGGATAAAATTACATGCTGAAGACGATTGGAAATTATATTCATTTCAATCCGGAGAAAGAACTCCTATAATACTTATTGATATCCCGGGTAATATTCCAGGAGATATACTTATGTACGGTCATTTGGACAAACAGCCTGAGATGACCGGATGGAACGAAGGGTTGGGTCCATGGACTCCCGTTTTAGATGGTGATAAACTGTACGGTAGAGGAGCAGCAGATGATGGTTATGCAATTTTTTCTTCTGTTTGTACGATTAAAGCTATGAAAAAATTTAATATTTCCCATCCACGAATTGTTATCCTTATTGAATTTTGTGAAGAAAGTGGTTCCCCAGATTTACCATTTTATGTGGAACAACATAAACAGTTGATTGGCTCACCAGATTTAGTTATTTGTCTTGATTCCGGAACGGGGAATTTTGACCAATTCTGGCTTACAACTTCTCTAAGGGGTCTTATAGGTTGTACACTAAGAGTTGATATTTTAAAAGAAGGTATTCATTCAGGTGGAGGAAGCGGAATTGTTCCATCTTCTTTCCGAATTATTAGGAAAATTTTATCAAAACTAGAAAATGAAGAAACAGGAATAATTATTCCAAAAGAATTTTATGTGGATATACCTGTAGAAAGGCAAAATCAGGCAAAAGAAACTATTTCTGTATTAGAAGATAATTTTGTAAGTGCGTTTCCTTGGGCAGAAAACAGTAATCCCGTTTTGGATGATTCTTTTGAACTGCTATTAAACAACACTTGGAGACCTATGTTAAGTATTACGGGTGCGGATGGCCTTCCGCCCATAAAAGATTCAGGG
>CAZNQF010000023.1:0-16758 GCA_964575125.1 uncultured bacterium | reverse complement strand
CCAGAATATATAAAACAGGAAAAAATCTAATGACAGAAACACACCAATCATTCCAGTGTCCAATAACAAAAATAATGCAAAATATCCTTTAACAGCTCTATCAATTTTCCAACTTACAAATACTGCTAAAAAGCACAGAAGCGGAGTCAATATAACCATGGGAAGGCTCAAACCATCCACACCTAAAGAATAAAATATATTGATTGATGGAATCCACTCTAATTATTCAACAAATTGAAATTTTCCCAAACTGGAATCAAAATTTGACCACAAAAGAAGAGATAATAATAATTGAATTCCAGTGGCGACCGCAGCTGTTATCCTTATTAGAGACTCTTTCTCTCTTGGGATAAAAAGGATTACTGCAATTCCAATGACCGGCAACCAAATCAACCAACTTAAAATATGTTCCATCATTTATTTACCTTAATTAAAATTTATTATAAAATCTGTCAAATTACCTGGACAATCATTATGATTATGACTCCCACCAAAGCACACAACATATAGGTTTGTAGCTTTCCCGTTTGCATTGTACGTAACACCATTCCTACTCTCTTTGTATTTCTACCAAAACTATCTACCACTCCCTGGTCAATACCCTCATAATCCACTTTACCTGTAACGCCGGACAGCCAATTTGTTACTTTCCCAAATCCATTAATAAAATATTTATCATAAATTTCCCAATCCAAATAAGAAATGTAATCTGCAAGTTTCAAAACAGGAGAATAAATATATTTTGAATATATTTCATCAATATAAAATTTATTATAAGATAAAAGATAAAACGTTTTGAATTTTTCTGATAATGTATCTGGGTTAATATCTTTCTTTAAATACATTTTCCAAGCAAGAAAAATTCCCGCTGATGCTACAAGCAAAGATAGAATCATAGCAAACAGGTGACTATGATGAATTCCCTGAGCGATATCATCTGCAGAAGGTGTCCCTGGAACCATAGAGTTTTTCGCACGAATGATATCCATAAACCACCCATGATCTGAAAACGGATTAAAATATGGAAGAGTGAAAAATATGAAGAAACTTAATCCACTTAGTACGACAAGAGGGGTTGCCATTTCCCAAGAAGATTCGTGTATATCCCCCATTAACTCAGGATGATTTGGTTCATTGTGAAATGTAAGAAAGATCAATCTAAACATATAAAATGCAGTAATCATTGCAGCTCCAAATCCAAAAATTGGAAGTAGGAAATGAATAGGATGATGAGATGCAAAAGATAATGTTCCTGCTAATATCGCATCTTTTGATAAAAATCCTGAAAAGAATGGAACACCAGAAAGAGCAAGCGTCCCAATAAGCATGGATTTATAAGTTATTGGCATTTTAGATTTTAATCCGCCCATATTTCTCATATCTTGAGGGTCAGTATTATGATCATGTTTTTTATGGAGGGCATGGTGCATTGCGTGTATTACACTTCCAGAACCATAAAATAAATTTGCTTTGAAAGCTGCATGCGTAACTAGATGGAAGAAAGCAGCAACATAAGCACCAGTTCCCACTGACATAATCATATAGCCAAGCTGGCTTACCGTTGAATAGGCCAAAACTTTTTTAATATCATTTTGAGTAATAGCGACAACTGAAGCAAACAATGCAGTGATTCCACCAATATAAGCCACGAAGACCAATGCGTCAGGTGACATAATTGGAAATAATCGGACCATCATAAATACTCCTGCAGCAACCATAGTTGCTGCATGCATAAGAGCTGAAACCGGCGTAGGCCCTTCCATGGCATCCGGTAACCAAATGTGAAGTGGAACCTGTGATGATTTACCCATTGCCCCCATAAATAACCCAATCCCTGCACAGGTCAGCAGGGTACCAGACAATTCACTATTTCCTACACCATTGAATATATCTCCGTAGCTGACTGAACCAAGTGTCATAAATATGATCATGATTCCTATAAAAAATCCAATGTCTCCCACACGATTAGTCAAAAAAGCTTTATTAGCTGCTGTGGATGCAGAATCTTTCTCAAACCAAAACCCGATGAGTAAAAATGAACTTAGACCAACTAGTTCCCAGCTCATATAGAGAAGCATTAAATTATTAGACAATACAATACCGTTCATACTAAAAGTGAACAAAGAAAGGTAGGCATAATATCTTGAGTATCGTGAGTCACCTTCCATGTATTTTATCGAAAAAAGATGGGTCATGGTGGAAATCAATGCAACCACAAGGAGCATAATTATTGTGATATTATCAATTAAAAATCCTAGATTGATATTGAATGATCCCAAATAGATCCACGACCAAAATGTTTCAACACTAAAATCTGGATTATAATTAACTAGCATTCCTGCAAACATCGCAATGCTCAACGCTAGCGATATGCCTACCGCACCAATGGAAATCCAATCACCCTGGCGCGGAAGCCTTTTACCAATCAAAATATTTATCACAAACGCTAAAAGTGGCAGAAAATATATGATGAGAGAAAGTTGGATAAAATTCATCGTTTTAACTGACTAACCTCATCAACATTTATGGATGAAAAATTATTAAAAATATTAATGACTATAGCAAGAGCTACTGCTGCTTCTGCAGCTGCCAAAACTATCACAAAAAGGGCAAACATTTGTCCCGAATAATTCATTCCTCCAAACCGAGCAAATGCTACAAGATTTAAATTAGCTGCATTTAAAATCAATTCTATCCCCATCAAAACTGCTACTCCATTTCTTCTAGTTATAACTGCAAATAATCCCAAAGAGAACAGAATGGAAGAGATAAATAAATAATTTTGTAAATGGTCCATTATTTTTCAGACCTTGACAAAGTTGCTGCACCAATAAGAGCCCCCAACAATAGAATTGATGCAACTTCGAAAGGCATTAGATAATCTGTGAGCATAAGATTGCCTATAATACTTACAGTTTCACTGGGTTCATTTGCAGGCTTTAAAAGCCAAGGGGTTTTTACTATCATCCAACCAAACAAACCCATCAAGACTACCACAACAATCCCTCCATACCCTCTTTGAATGCTTGAATGTGAGATATGGACAGTGGTTATACGATTGGTAAGCATTATGCCAAAAATAATCAAAATTAATATCCCTCCTATATAAACTACAACCTGAACAGCTGCCAAAAAATCTGCCCATAAAAATATATATAAGCCTGCCACTCCAAACAGAGTAAATAACAGGAATATGGCTGAGTTTAATAATTTTTTGCTGTAAACGACACCAACGGAAGAAAACACCGTCACACCAGCAATAAACCAGAATGTTAATTCACCCATTATTTTTTACCTTTTGAACTATCTCCAACTATGCCACTCATTTTTTCATCTGACACTTCTTTTGCAAATTTATAAATCATATCGGTTCTATCATATTGAGAAAACTCATAGTCAATTGGATGCTTATGAGAGTTTGGGCCTCCTGTCATAAAAATACATTCTTCCGGGCACGGGTATACGCACAAGTTGCAATAGCAACACTCAGTCATATCAATATCAAATCGTTGAAGGAGTAGTGCTTTTTTTGTTCCCTTCGAGGTCTCTCCAGTATGATGAATATCAGGAATATCTGTACCTTTTTCAACTTTTACAGTTTCAATCTTAATACAATCAACCGGGCAAACTCTTTCGCATTTTAAACATCCAATACAATCATCAATATCAACATGGAGGCGTGAACGAATTACATTATAGCTTTCCTGTTCAAACCCAATATCTCTATCAGGACGGGGCCATCTTTCTTCAGGATATTGCAGAGTTACATTATCTCTTTTAATATTCACCATGTGTCTCCATGTAATTCCCATACCTGTCAAAATAGTTACAATTGAATCCCAAATATCTCCAAAATATTTTACCATATCATCAACCTATAATCAATTTCCAAAGTCCAATTCCAAAAATATTAATAAAAGAGATAGGAATAAACACTTTCCAGCATACGTGCATAAGCTGGTCTACCCTTAACCGTGGCAATGTCCACCTAAACCACATCATTACAAAAATTAAGAACCATGTTTTCCCCATAAACCAAAATAACCCCCATCCTGCAGAATTAAACCATCCAGGGATCGGGCTCTGCCATCCGCCTAAAAATGCTGCAACTGCAACTCCACTCACTACAAACATATTTGCATACTCACTCAAAAAGAAAAACGCGTATCTCATACCCGAATATTCAGTAAATGCACCCGCAACCAATTCTGATTCTGCTTCTGGGATATCAAACGGAGTACGATTACATTCAGCTACACCACTAATAAAAAAAATGATAAATGCACATGCAGAAAACGGATTATTAAATACAAACCAATTAGGTAAGATAGCCCAAACTAAACCTGACTGACTCTCAATTAGTCCGTTCATACTCATTGTGCCAGCCATCATGATGGCTGCAATAATAGACATAGCCGCAGGAATCTCATAGCTTACAATTTGCGCAGCTGATCTCATAGCACCATACAATGACCATTTATTATTTGAAGACCAGCCTGCCATAAGCAAACCTATTACTCCCAAAGATGCCATTGCTAAGATATATAGGACTCCAATATTCATATCTGCTACTATAAGTTTCTGATTAAAAGGAATAGCTGCTAATGCTGAAAAAGCTCCGATAAAAACAATAAATGGTGCCATTATAAATAATTTTTTATCAGCTGCTGCAGGAATAATATCTTCTTTTAAAAGTAGCTTTAACGCATCAGCAACCGGCTGCAGTAACCCCCATTTCCCTGCATGTAACCCAACCCCTTGCCCCATAGGGCCTACTTTATCCTGCATAAAAGATGAGACCTTTAACTCAGCATAGATGACCACTAATGCATATATGGCCATAAATAAAAACATTGGTATAGCAGATATGAGAGCAGCTAATAAAAAAAATAATGCAGGAAAATCACCCATTGACGAAAACCAATTCACTAAGTAATCAACAGTCATCTATCAATTTCTCCCAATACAATATCTAAACTACCCAAAATTGCAATAACATCTGACAACATCCAGCCCTGAGATAATTCACCCAGAACACTTAACGAAGTAAATGCAGGTGAACGCATTTTTAAACGAAAAGGAACGGGAGAACCATCGCTAACGATATAATACCCCAAATCTCCCCGAGGGCTTTCGGTACGTCTATAAATTGATCCTTTGGGCGGACGGATTTTTTTCGGAATAGCGGAATGCACATCTCCAGTTTTAGGCATTTGCTCCAAAGCCTGTCTCAATATTTTACATGATTCTTCCATCTCACACATTCGTACCCAATACCGATCCCAACAATCACCAATCGTACCCATCCTTCCATCTCCAAGAGGAGTCTCAAATTCAATTTTTTCATAAACTGAATAAGGCTCATCTTTTCTTACATCCCAGCTAAAACCAGACGCTCTTAAATTCGGACCAGATACTCCATAACTAATAGCAACATCCTGAGGCAAAACACCAACATCAGCTGTTCTCTCAATAAAAATCTTATTGAAGGTAAGTAGATCATTATATTCTTTGATCTTTGGCTCAAAATAATCAAGAAAATCATTCAAAATAGTATTAAAATTTTCAGGGAGATCATGTGATACGCCACCAACCCACATGTAATTATAAAGTAGTCTTGCCCCACAGGTCAGTTCAAATATATCTAAAATTCGTTCCCTGTCTCTAAACATATAAAGAAACGGTGTAAATGCACCTATATCCAATCCATACACACCAAGAGCAAGAAGATGACTTGCAATCCGGTTCAACTCTCCCATGATAACTCGAATATATTCTACTCGTTCTGGTACTTTCAATTCCATTAATTCTTCCACAGCAACCACATAACCGAAATTCATGTTCATAGATGCTAAATAATCGCAGCGATCTGTAAATGGAATAACCTGATCATAGGTAAGATTTTCAGCATGTTTTTCAAAACAACGGTGTAAATAACCAATCACTGGATAAACATCGGACACAATCTCACCATCAGTTTTTACTTTTAAGCGAAGGACTCCATGTGTGCTCGGATGTTGTGGCCCCATATTCACAACCATGTGTTCAGTTTGCATTATTCCCAACCCTCTTTAATTTTGGGAACTATAATGCCATGGTAGGTTTCCTGAACACTATAATCCTTTCTTAATGGCCATCCTTCCCAATCATCAGGACAAAGAATTCGTGTCATATCTCTATGATCTTCAAATTTAATACCGTACATATCATACGCTTCTCGTTCAAACCAGTCTGCCATGCGCCATATCTGCTCAACGGATGGGATATTTGGATTATTTCGATCTGTAGAAATTCGAATTTCTAATTTATGTTTATGCTTCATTGAAAATAAATTATATCGTACCTCTAATGGCTGATCTTCACCTAAATCAACACCAGTTAAACACTCCAACTGGTCAAGGGAAAACATTTCATGAGAATGGAGGTGGGAAGCAATTTTATTCCATTTTTTCGGCTTAATATAAAGTACTTTTTCATCACTTTCCGGCTGATCTAAAACTTCATTATTAAACTGCTCAGAAATAGCAGCTATTAATTCATCAAATGTCATGCAGAAATTTGTGTTAATGGACGTTCTTTTTGAATTTTTTCCTGTAATTTCAACAGCCCCTCTATCAAAGCTTCCGGGCGGGGTGGACAACCAGGAACATACACATCAACAGGAACAACTAAATCAACTCCTTTTAAAACATGATATCCGTGCTGCCAATAAGGGCCTCCACTGGTTGCACAACTTCCCATAGAAATTACATATTTCGGATCTGCCATTTGTTCGTATAGTTTTTTAACCCGTGTTGCCATTTTAATTGTGACAGTTCCTGCTACTATCATAACATCTGCTTGCCTTGGGGAAGAGCGGGGAATCATGCCAATCCTCATTAGGTCATGACGACTGGCAGCGGATGCCATCATTTCTATTGCACAACATGCCAACCCAAATTGAAAAAACCATGGAGATGTAGATCGTGCCCAACCCAATAGTTTATCCAATGATTCTACAACTATGTTATCTTTAAATTTATTTTCTAACAATCCCATTTTATAAAATTCCTTTTATGAAGTTAATCTGTTTTATATCGACCGCTTGCAAATTTTGCCCGTGCTTTGACCCAATCTAAATCACCTTTTTTCCAAACATATGCAAGACCGACTATCAGAATTAATAAAAATATACTCATCTCAATAAATGCCAATAAACCCAAATCATTATATACTACTGCCCATGGGAATAGAAAAATGACCTCCACATCAAAAATAAGGAAGATAAGGGCGATTACATAAAACCGAATATTAAACTGCAGCCACGCAGCTCCTTCCGGTTCTTCGCCACATTCATATGTTGTTAATTTCTCCCGGGTAGGGTTATGGGGCGCAACCAATTTTTGGATGAGCAGTGGAACATAAACCAAAACAATACCCAGTAGAATAAAAACAAGAACGGTACCAAAATCTCGATACATTATAATAAATTAAGATTAATTAAGATAAATTAAGTGTTCAATTTAGTGTTCTATGTTTTCCTCAGTCAAGATAAATAGAAGGAATTATCCTCAATATTCTTGAAGTACACATAAATGAATTCTAAATTCATCCCTTTATAAATTAGATGAATTCAATACTCACATCAATTATTCCACTTTTTCCAAAGTGGTTTGCCCGACCTTTTGCTCTTCCATATGTTGCAGGAGAAACAACTGACGGAGCAATTCAGGCCGCTGAATCCGTGATCAGCCAAGGATTCTCTGTTACTATGGATATTTTGGGAGAGCACACAAAAGATGTTAACGATGCAAAAAAAATAACTGAAGATTATTGTCTGCTTTATAAAAAGATAATAGAGAAGAATATGGACTGCACCGTTTCATTAAAATTGACTCATTTAGGATTGGATATATCTGAAGAACTCGCGCAAGCCAATCTTAATAAAATTATTGATGCTGCAAAACAAGGAAATATTGGACTCACAATTGACATGGAAGGCTCTTCCTATACATCCAAAACACTTTCAATTTATAAAAAATCTCTAGATATATATTCTAAAGTTGGGACAGTACTTCAAGCCTATCTTAAACGAAGTAGTGATGACTTGCGTAATCTTATATCGGAAAATCTTCATTTAAGGATTTGTAAGGGTATCTACAGAGAAGATGAATCCATTTCCTTTCAAACAAAAGATGAAATTAACAAAAATTATTTGACTTTATGTAAAACCCTTTTAAAAGGTGAAGGGTTTGCAGGAATCGCTACACATGACACAGATTTAATTGTTCAACTGGATAACTGGATAACTGAAAAAAATATTTCGAAGAATCGGTTTGAGTTTCAGATTTTATATGGAGTCCCTATGGGAGATACTCTAAATCACCTGAAAGCAAAAGGGTATTCTGTGAAAGTTTATATCCCATTCGGGGATACATGGTTTGAATATTCAATCCGAAGATTAAAAGAAAATCCTAATAATGCGGGATATGTATTAAAAAACCTCTATAGAAGAATATAAACTCATCAGGAAATCTACAGATATGTTTGAAATGAAAATCATCGAGGTGGAAAGAATGAGTCCTAAATCTGAATAAGTTTTACTCCCCTAAGGTAATACTCAAGACAAATTCAAGCTGGTTTCAGGATAGATTCTACAATATAGAAGTTTCATAATGAGTAAAAGCATCAGTTTTCTCCTCTTTTTCCCCACCCCATTTTGCCTCTTAAAGTTTTGAAATAACTGGAATCAGGAAATGTCATTAAATGAATGGAGTATTCACCACGTTCAATTATAATCTTTGATTTAGAGTCCAACTGTTCAGTGACCTGTCCATCCACAGCAAGTGCCGCCTGATCATCTTCATCTGCAAACTCAATTAATAAATTACTTTCATCTGAAAGCACAATAGGACGAAAGGTGAGTGAATGGGGACAAATAGGTGACACAATGATAGATGATACAGTAGGATCTACAATGGGGCCACCTGCAGCGAGGGAATATGCAGTTGAACCCGTGGGAGTGGACACAATAAGACCGTCCGATTGATATTTGGCTACCACATGTCCATTAGATTTTAACAGACAGGATAACAATCTGTGAGACGCCCCCCGATCTATAACAAAATCATTCAACGCAAAAAAAGTTTTGTCGCCCTGTTCACATGACACTGTTCCTTTTAAAACCATCCGTTTTTGTATACTGAAATCATTTTCAATAACTTGATTTAATCGATCAAACATTTTGTCAATTGTGACCTCTGCAAGAAACCCCAATTTACCTAAATGAATACCTAGAATAGGAGTACGTCGGTGAGCCACAGCCCGTGCCAAAGATAAAATAGTACCATCTCCACCTAAAGCAAGGATGAAATCTAACGATTCAAAATCATCAGCACTCTCTATGATTTCATAGGTAAAAGAATCTGACTGGTCTAATCGTTGATTAATATGAGTAGTAAGAAATGCACTAAGGCCATGAGAATCAGCCCAGGTCATGATTTGGGGAAGCAATTTCCAAAATTCAGATTTTTGGGAATTACCCCATATCCCAAAAGTGAGAGGATTACTCAAGCTTCATCCTTAAAGTTATCTGTTAGTTCCTTTACTCGTTGCTCTGCTTTATCCAAATTAGCCCTGCAAGTTTCTGACAATTTCATTCCCTCCTCAAATAGAGCTAAACTTTTTTCCAAAGACACATCACCTGACTCCAAGTTAGAAATGATGGAATCTAATCGCTCAAATATATCTTCAATGGATGGAATGGTCTCTTTCTTTTTTGTCATTTTTTGCCTTTAATCTTTATTTGAATTCTGATTTAATTCTTTTGTTTTTTCTGCTTCAAATTTACCATTTCCCGTTTCAAGGATAAACTTATTTCCTGAACTAATATCCTTAGACTGTCTGATTAAAGTTTTATTCCCAATGGTATATGCAAGAGAATATCCCCTTTTTAGCACACCTTTTGGTGATAATACGTTTAGAGTATCAGTGCTGGAAATTAATTGTTTTTTTTCCATCTCAAGCTTGTTCTGTATTCGACGTAATAATTTCATCCCACTTTCGAAAACTAACTCCTTATATCGTTTAATTTTTTTTATAGGATCCTGAAACTCGAGCTTTTCAGAAATATGGTCTAATTTTTGAAAATTATTATAAATCTTTGAGTGGATTCGGTCTCTCAAAATTTCAACATATCGCTCCAAGTCAGATAGTATATCATTCCGAGAAACCGCTGCCATTTCAGCACCCGCAGATGGTGTTGGAGCTCTCAAATCAGCTACAAAATCAACTAAGGTAAAATCTGTTTCGTGCCCAACAGCAGAAATAATTGGGATAGGACATCTAGCGATAGCCCTGGCTAATTTTTCTTCATTAAATGTCCAAAAATATTCTAATGAGCCTACTCCTCTTCCCAAAATAATTATATCAATATCATTACGCTTTTCGATATGATTTAATGCAGTAACTATCTCATCTGAAGCTCCTTCCCCCTGAACTTTCGTTGGTATAACTTGGACGAACACATGTGGAGCCCTCCTATCAAGAATATCTAAAATGTCTTTAATAGCTGCACCAGTTGGAGATGTTATAATACCAATGACCTTTGGATATGGGGGAATGATTTTTTTTAGAGATTCATCAAATAATCCCTCTTCCCTTAATTTTTTCTTCACGGCTTCCAAAGCAAGGAAAAGAGAACCGGTCCCGGCAACTTCCATTTGTTTTACTATTAATTGATACTGCCCTCGCGATTCATAGACTGAGAGAGATCCAAATGTAAGTGTCTTCATACCATTTTCAGGGGCAAATGGAAGATAATTACTAAAACCCCTAAACATAACACACTTTATTTCAGCAGATGCGTCCTTTAGTGTGAAATATAAA
Organism: uncultured bacterium; assembly: GCA_964575125.1. GTDB lineage: Bacteria > Fidelibacterota > Marinisomatia > Marinisomatales > AB-629-J13 > AB-629-J13. Next base: position 5,892 of record CAZNQF010000023.1, on the reverse strand, counting down.
TGACCCGAACTGTGTCTAACAACATTGGATAATTCTCCCAAAACCCACAAATGAGTGAATTGCCCTTCAATAATTGTCTTAATCTGTTTTGTCAGATCTGTGACTGAAACAGCTTTTTCCTTAGAAACAACTGATGTTGGATTCAATCCTTTCATGATTCCTTTATATTCAGGAATAGTTCCCGACATTTAATTCAGCGTCCGAATCTATTCCGAACTTATAAAGAATTATACTTTTTTCTTTTTATGCCGATTAGCACGAAGGCGTTTTTTCCGTTTGTGCGTACTAATTTTTCTCTTTTTGCGTTTTTTTCCGCAGGGCATTTAGTCTCCTTTAATTGATAAATTAATTTATTTCATGACAGCAGTATTTACTCTGCCACGCATTAGTTTTGAAGGTTTGAATGTAGGCACAAAACGTTCCGGTAAAAAAACAGATTCTCCCGTACTAGGGTTTCGTGCTTTTTTTGGTAATCGATGTTTAACACCAAACGTTCCAAATCCTCTCAGCTCCACTTTTTTATTTTCCATGAGAGAACCTATAATGGTCTCCATCACACCATTCATCACAGCCGCAGTCTCTACCTTAGTTAATCCGGTAGATTCCGAGACCTCATCTACAATCTGCTGTTTTGTCATATTAGTTCTCCAGTTTCCATTGAAAAAGAGGCAAGGTCTGAATGTAACTGCTTGCCCTTCCTTCCAGTTCATCAAAAAAATAATCCAAAAAACCATGTTTTTTCTTTTTAGGGTAGATACGTTCTAGACTTTCTTCCAATCCTGCCATTTGACCTGCTAAATCAACTGCATCGTCCATAGTCCCTAACGTGTCTACCAATCCCAGTTCGTAGGATTGCTCCCCTGTAAATACTCTTCCATCCGCGATTGATAAAACAAATTCTCGTTCTAATGACCGACCTGATGATACAGCATCCACAAATTGATTATGTAAATTATTAACAACGGATTCTAGCGCTTCTCTGTCAGCTTTTGTAACCGACCTTGTGGCGCTACCAATATCCTTTGCACTGCCAGATTTAACTGTTTCAAATTGCAAACCAATTTTTTCTAGCATTTCCACCGCTACAGGGTATTCTACTATAACACCAATACTACCAATTATGGAACCACGATTTGCAACGATTTTACGGGTCCCTGCTGCAGCATAAAACCCCCCTGAAGCAGCCAAAGAGCTTACAGAAGTAACAACGGGTTTTTCCTTAGAGATATCTTTAACCTTTTCATACAGTTCCTGGGATGGAGCTACCGCGCCGCCTGGACTATTAATCCTCAAAACAATTGCTTTGATATCATCTCGGTTTGCAAATTCGTTTAAATCTTCTAATAAATCTTCAACATCAAATATGGGGCCATCCAATTTTATAATTCCAATTTTTTCGTTTTGGCTCAAACTCTCACTAGATGATATGATTTTTGGTATACTAGATAAAACAAACAAACCGAATATGATAATCAGACTTATCCAAACCCACCTATTATTTTGAAATGTGTTCATCCTTTTTTCATCCATATAGTTAGTTTTTGTCCCGGAAATATAGGTGTTCCATATATAAGGTTATTCCATTTTCGGAGTTTCGTAGCACTTGTTTTATAGTCCTCAGCAATATGACCCAATGTATCATGTTTTTTTACCGTATAAATATGTTTTGAATGATTAGATGCTAAACCGTTTACTGCTGATACTTGTTTTGTAAGCATACCACGGGTAGGAATAGTTAATTTTTTACCTTGCCTTATGCGGTGTCTATTTTTTATCTTATTTATAGAAGCAATGTCATGAATAGATATACCATATTTTCTTGATATAGTCCACAGACTTTCACCTCTTTTAACTCGATGAAAAATGTACTGAGGCGAAAACCTCTGTTCTTCGGGAAGTAAATTAAATTCTTCTAAAAATTTAGTTTTTGTACCTAGAGGTAGCTTTATAGTATAAGCACCATCTGCAGGTGTTGCACTTTGTCTTAGCTCTGGATTAAAATCTTTAATAGTTTTCAACTTTATTCCTGCTGCCATAGCTAATACTGATAAATCTGCACTTTTACTCAATGAAACAGTATCATATTTCCATGGTTCTCCTTTTATTTTATCTTCATTAAATCCAAACTCCTTAGGATTGGATGCAATAATAGCAGCGGCTAAATAATATGGAATGTAATTTCGGGTTTCTTTTGGTAATGAATGAAGTTGCCAAAAATCAGATGTCCTGTGAAGACGCTGAGCCCTATGAATTCTACTAGAGCCCGCATTGTACGCTGATAGAGCAAGATACCAATGGTCAAATTCTTTATAAAGATCTTTCAGATAAAGACATGCGGCATGTGTAGCTTTTTCTTGATCCCTCCTCTCATCCAAATACCATGACCAGTTCAATCCATATATTTTCCCGGTTGCAGAAATAAATTGCCACATCCCTGCAGCATGTGCACGAGAATATGCCTTTGGATTAAATCCTGATTCAATCATAGCAAGAAATAATAATTCATCGGGTAACTCATGTTCTTTCAATATAGATAATATTAAAGGACCATATTTCTTTTTTCGGGAAAGCCAAATTTCAAATTGTTTACGTCCTTTTGTTTTAAAATAATTTATAAACTGTTCAACTTTTTTATTTTGAACTAATGGTATATGTCCATCTCGATCATCAATAATAGTAAATTGAGATTCACCCATTTCTACTTTCAACGGTTCAGTAAATTCAGTTACATCTTTTCTAAATTGTTCAGCTGTTAAGGTAATATCCACCTTATCTAGGGTGATAAATTTATGACTATATATCTTCGCCATCGAATCTTCAAACCTATTAAACTCGTCTCTATCAATCTCATTCATTTCTCCCAATTGGTCCGCTTCAGCTAAAAGGTCAAATATTCTGTCCAAAGTATATATCACTTCAAGAGTATCCTTCCATACATCTGCAATCAATGCATCAGTTAATAAAACTTTTATGTCCCTTAGTAATTGTGGAAGTCTATTTTCTGTTTCTAGCAATCAATTTTCGCTGGGAGTTCTTGAAGTTAAAATTGAACTGTCCTTTAGCGTAATGTCCTGAGTGATAGGTACTCTTAGCGAGTCTATACCCGCACACAATGTCAAGAGATTGACAAAAAGAATTAATCGTGTAACTTGTTGAATCAAAAGGATTTATATTGATAAAAGGTGTGGAAATTAGTAGGGATTAAATCGAGTGTCAAGGTATTTCAATTATTTCGAATTTGATTAACTATTTTTGAACTTGAAAATCCTTTCAAAAATGGGATAACAACAACTGCTCCTCCCAATGTTTTGACCAGCTCTGCCCCAACTATATCATCCTCCGAATAGTCTCCTCCTTTTACCAAAATATCCGGCCGGACATCCTCAATAAGTTTTAAAGGAGTATCCTCATGAAATATTAAAATCTCATCCACAGCGGTTAGGCTTTTCAAAATAATTCCTCTATCATCTTCTGGAATAAATGGACGATCTGTTCCCTTAATTCTCTGGACTGACAGATCAGAATTCAATCCAACAATCAACTTACCACCTAGTTTTTTCGCCTCATGTAAATAATGTACATGACCTCTGTGTAAAATATCAAAACATCCATTAGTAAAAACAATAGTGCTCCCTGAATCTCTCCACTTTTGAATTCGTTCAATTATGTTATTTTTCATTAGGACAGATATGAAAACTTTTCAGAGGAAATACCAAGCTTTTTACTATAATAAGCATAAAATTTTATTTATAATACTGGGCGTTAAATGAAATACCAAAATAATCTGATATGAAATTATATGCAAATCTCTGTGTGACCAAAATAAGGCTGAAGAGGTTCCGGAATAGAAATAGACCCATCCTTGTTTTGATGATTTTCTAACAATGCAACCATAAGCCTGGGAGTTGCCAAACCAGAGCCATTTAAGGTGTGAACAAAATCGACTTTTCGATCTTTTGTTCTTCGAAATCGAATATTACCTCTTCTAGCTTGGAACGATTCAAAGTTGCTACAGGAGGAGACCTCAAGCCATCGATTTTCACCTGGAGCCCACACTTCAAGGTCAAAACATTTTGAAGCTGAAAACCCTAAATCTCCTGTACAAAGGCTTAACACCCTATACGGTAGATTTAATAACTGTAGAATTTCCTCCGCCTGATCGGTTAAAGATTCATGCTCATCATAAGATGTTTCAGGTGTAACAAATTTTACTAATTCTACTTTATTAAATTGATGCAACCTCAACAAGCCCCTTGTCTCTTTTCCATATGAACCTGCTTCTCTTCTAAAGCAAGCAGAATAAGCAGCATAATACAAAGGAAGTTTGTCTTCATCTATAATCATACCAGAATGGAGATTGGTCAGCGGAACTTCTGCAGTGGGAATTAAATATAGGTCATCATCTTTCATTCGATACATATCTTCCTCAAATTTTGGTAACTGACCAGTAGTAATGAGCGCATCTTCTCGCTCACAAAAAGGTGGATATACTTCTGTATAATAAAGTGAATTTACATGGTGATCTAACATGAAATTAATTAGGGCTCTTTCCAGTTTTGCACCTTTTCCTATATAAATCGGAAATCCGGAACCGGACATATTTGCGCCTTGTTCCAATGCAAGAATATTCAGGGATGAACCTAAATCTGTATGGGATTTTGGATTAAATTCAAAATTTATAACTGGAATTTGCTCTCTTAGAATTTTATTGTCTTCTAACCCATTTCCTTTAGGTACGGATTTGTGAGGGATATTTGGGAGATGAAGTAATAAATCTTGAACATCTTCATTCAAAGAATTAAGCTTAGACTCTAATACTTGAATCTCTTCCCCCTTCTTCCTCATAGCTTTCACGGACTCTTCAGCATTACCACCCTCTTTTTTGACCCTTCCAATTTCTTTTGATACTGCATTCCTTTCTGCCCTTAACAAATCAAGAGCTGCTATTAACTTCCTTTTATCTTCATCCAATTTCAAAATTAAATCTATATTGGGTTTTGCACCTCTTGAGCTTAGGGTATCCAATACAAATTTCTTTTACTCCCTGATTTTTATTATGGGAATCATTGGATGTTAGAGTTAAAACAAATATAATTATTCATTGATAATTTATATACCTTTCCCAGATAGAACCACCAAAACTGATCTAAGCAAAATCTTAAAATCAAACCAAAAACTTAGATGGTCGATATAATAAAGGTCAAAATCCAATTTATTTCCTACATCTTCAACATCCTTATCATATGATTGATTAATTTGTGCCCAACCTGTTAGTCCCGGTTGAATTTTTAATCTATTAAAATAAGCTGGAAATTCCTGTGACAATTTTTTGATAAAATATGGCCGCTCTGGTCTCGGGCCCACCAAAGACATATCTCCCTTGATTATATTTAGCAATTGAGGAAGCTCATCCAAGTGAAATCGTCGTAGGAATCTTCCCGTTTTAGTCACTCGAAGATCATTCTCTGTCGTCCATACCGGGCCAGTATTAATTTCAGATAAATGATACATTGATCGGAATTTATAAATGAAAAAATGTTTGTTATAAAGACCAGATCGTTTTTGTTTATAAAAAACAGGGCCTCTCGAATCTAATTTTATCAATAGTGCAAAAACTAGAAAAATTGGTAGCGTAATTATCAAAAATAAGCTGCCTAGAATCAAATCATTGATGCGCTTAATAATATAAAAATAAATTGACCGATGGGAAGACTTGAACAAATCATACCTGTTGGATAGAGGAAATATAAATTCGCTCGGATTAAAAAAAGTTGAATTATCTATCTTTTTCATGATTCAAAATTATAATAAAGATTACAAACAAATGACCATTTAGTTAGATCTTTTAGGGTTTGCAATATAGGATGGAAGGGATCAAAGCCTGGATTATCC
>CAZNQF010000022.1:0-16833 GCA_964575125.1 uncultured bacterium | reverse complement strand
CCTATCCCAACCCACGCTGCAAATGCCAAGAAACTTCCAACATAAGAATAGTCTCTTTCTCGAGGTTGTGGATTATCCTGATTTAAATATATTATAATAGCTAAACCGGTCATAAAGAATAATGAAAAAAGAGAAAATGCTTGTTTTTCATCTCGATAGAAATGATAAAACATTCCCACTATACCTAAAATAAAAGCAAGAGGAAAACCAAACTGAGTCCAATTTACACCATCTTCTCTTGAGTTCGCTCCCATTGCTGTAACACCATGCTCTTCGGAATCTCCCCGCCCTGCAAACTGCCAAAGAAAATATCTCCAATACATTTTTTTTACTTGGTAATTCCAAAAGTAAGACCATTGTTTTTCTGTATTATAAAGCATGTATCTTCTATTTTGTGATGCGGAATATTTATTACCTTTTTTTTGTGGATAGCCGACCACTTCGTGCTGAGGTGGTAACCCTTTATATCGTCTTGGGAATCGCCCTACAGATCCATATTGTTCTCTTTCCAGGTATGATATGGCAGATGCAATAGTTTCCGGATTATTCTCATCAATGACGGGATCTTGCCCTGATCTAATAAAAATAATGGTATAACTGGAATAACCGATTAAGATTAAAACCATAGATGTAAAAATGATTGAAAGAAGCTTATTACGTTGAGTGATTGCCCAAATCATAATCCCGAAAATAATTACTATAGTAACAAACACACCCAGGAGTCCAATTGCTACAGCTAATTTTGGCAGTCCTTTAATTATTCCATTATGAATGATGAGGAAAGTAAGTCCTGTAATACCAGTTGTAATAAAAAATGTCTTCCAATTAAAAGATACTTTTTTAAAGTAAATAATCAGAGCTACGAACGGCAAAGCCAATAGATTCAAAATATGAATTCCTGTTGCTAGACCAATCATATATGCAATAATTAAGATATAACGTTCATTACCTTTTTGATTTGCTCTCTCAGCCCAGTGTAAAATAAGCCACGCTACAATAACTGTAAAAAATGTACTCATGGCATAAACCTCGGCCTCAACAGCATTGAACCAATGGCTGTCTGTGAATGCAAAAGTAAGTGAGCCTATTAATGCACCTCCAAATGCAACAACAGCATCACTTTTATTATTTATCCCTTTTCGCCAGTGAGCAACAAATTTTACAATCACAAGGTATAAAAGCATAACAGCGAGTGCGCTTACTATAGGTGAAAGCGTATTTACCCGAAAAGCAATATCATCACTAAAGGGGATCATTGAAATCACACGTCCAATAATTAGATAAAGTGGACTTCCTGGAGGATGAGGAACCCCAAGAATATAAGAGGTTGCTATAAATTCTCCACAATCCCAAAAGGATACAGTTGGAGCCATAGTCATCATATATATTAAAAAAGAAAAGGCCAGAACAATGCCAGCCAAGATTCTATTCCACTTAATCCAGGGTTGGGTTATCATTTTGATTTCTTTTTATTGGATTTCGACTTTTTTTTATCTGTTTTTTCTTTGGGCTTATCTATTTCGTCAACAGGTTCTTCATTGCTTTCAGATTTTTGGCTATTATTTTCATTATCTGGTTGAGATTTTTCATGTAAATAATTCATTTTTAATTCACTTAGAATTTGACTCAGATATTTATCTTCTACTTCAGATAAATTTCCAGTCATCCTTTTGTATAGCATATCAATCATGTCAATATTAATGGACGCAGTTTGTAAATTACGTTCAATTTTATCTGTCATTGGATTTTTCAATTTCCCCAATGAGACCCAAGTTGTATGAACTAAAGATGAAATAAGTTGATCAAACAATTGTTGTTCAGTTAGTTTACTTTCTAAAGGCATTGTCACTCCATACGTATAAACGGTAAATTGGTTTCATTATATTAATTAAAATTATTTTTAACAAACTCAAGCACGAAATTTAACTCACTACATTTATTAATGGTGATTCAAATCTTCTTATAATTATTTTCAAATAAGTGTATTAAAATGATTTGATTTATAAAATCTTTAACTTCTTAAGAAAAACTCTTAAAAAGTAACACTGATAACGAGTTAATTTTGATATTGTCTTAGATTAAAAGTGTTTGATGATACACCAAAAAAGCCAGATTTCTTTTAATGAATATTGGAGTTATTCCTGCCCGTCTGCATTCCTCTCGTTTACCGGAAAAAATTCTTTTACCTGTAGGTCAGCATCCTATGGTTGTTCATGTTTACCGCAAGGTGGCTTTAGCAAAATTTATTGATAAGATTATTATCGCAGTGGATAATAAAAAGACTTTAGACGTAATAGGTAAATATGGAATTAATGGTTATATGACTGATAGTTGTCATAATTCCGGAACAGATAGGAGTGCGGAAGTTGTCAAAAATTTAGACGGTGATATTATTGTAAATATTCAGGGAGATGAACCAGAAATAGATCCAAAATTAATTGATCAAATTATTTCTTTATTTAATGATAAAAATACCATGATGGCTACGGCTGCTACAACAGATTTAACTCAAGAAGATTTAAATAATGAGAATGTTGTTAAGGTAAAGGTAAATAACTTAAAACATGCAATTGAATTTTCAAGAGATCCTATTTTCGGAAATAGAGTATTCCGTCATATTGGAATTTATGCTTATAAGAAAAAAATGTTAGAAAATTTTACAAAACTCTCTCAAACTAAAAATGAAATAGATCAAAGATTAGAGCAAATGAGAGCACTGGATAACGGGATTACAATACATACTATAATTTCCAATTATAAAGGGAGAGGGATAGATACAATAGAAGATTATAATAGATTGGGGATGAAATATGGGACGTAAGCCTGTAAAGTACATTTTTGTATTAGGTGGCGTTATGTCTGGTCTAGGTAAAGGGATTGCAGCTTCCTCAATTGGATATTTATTAAAAAGCGCTGGATTTAAAGTCACAATATTAAAACTTGATCCATACTTAAATGTAGACCCAGGGACAATGAATCCTTATCAGCATGGGGAAGTATTTGTTTTGGATGATGGCTCTGAAACAGATTTGGATTTGGGGCATTATGAACGGTTTATTGATGTTAATATGGGAAAGCTCAACAATGCTACTGCAGGGCAAATATATAGTAAAGTTTTAGATAGAGAACGAGCAGGAGATTACCTAGGTGAAACGGTTCAAGTCATTCCACATATAACTGATGAAATAAGGTCAAGAATAGAATCAGTTAACAAACCTAAAAAATTTGATGTTGTTATTTGTGAGGTAGGTGGAACAGTGGGGGACATTGAAAGCCTCCCATTTATGGAAGCAATTCGACAATTGTCGGTTCACGTTGGATATCATAATCATCTTATTGTCCATGTGACACTTTTGCCCTATATAAAAGCGAGTGAAGAGTTAAAAACAAAACCTACACAACATTCGGTAATGAGATTAAGAGAAATTGGTTTAAGTCCTGATGTTATTTTATGCAGATCAGAAACTTCAATTGCAAAATCAGTAAAAGAAAAAATCGCTTTATTTTGCAATGTAAATGCTGCTCACGTTATAGAAGGACGAGATGTTAATAGTATTTATGAAGTTCCGTTGTTATTAGATAAGCAAAAAGTAGGACAATTGATTTTAGAAAGATTGGAATTAAGTGGGACTCCCAATGTGTCTGCCCTAAAAGAATTTATAGAACATTATAAGAATCCAACACATACATTAAATATAGCGATGTGTGGGAAATACACTGAACTTCCCGATGCATATAAAAGCGTGCTAGAGTCGTTCATTCATGCAGGCATTGAAAATAAATCTCGAGTTAACATTATTTGGGTTTCTACAGAGGATTTAAAATCGTTGGATCATTGTGAAGATGTTTTCAATTTTGTAGATGGTATTTTGCTCCTCCCTGGCTTTGGAAAAAGAGGCTCTGAAGGTAAAATATTGGCATGTCAGTATGCCCGCGAAAATAAAGTTCCTTTTTTAGGGATTTGTCTTGGTCTACAGAGCGCTGTGATTGAATTTGCAAGAAATATTTGTAATATGAAAAATGCAAATAGCACCGAGTTTAATTCCAAAACTCCTTTTCCGGTGATTGATTTAATGGAGTCTCAACGTATGGTTAAACGAAAGGGTGGCACCATGAGATTGGGAGCATATGAGTGTCAATTAAAAACTGGTACCAAAACATATAAAGAATATAAAACAAAAAAAATATCAGAAAGGCATCGACATAGATGGGAAGTTAATAACCGTTATAGATCGAAGCTTGAAAAGAATGGTTTGATTATATCAGGAAACAATACAGAATTAAATTTAGTTGAAATAGTTGAATTAAAGGACCATCCATGGTTTGTGGGATGTCAATTTCATCCTGAGCTAAAGAGTCGAGTTTTAAAAGCACATCCTCTTTTTCGGGGATTTATTGGTGCTTCATTGGTTTACAATAGAAATAAAAAATGAGTACTGAAGTAATCGTTAACGGGATTCAATTTGGAGGAAAAGATTTGCCAATAATAGCAGGGCCTTGTGTTATAGAAAACCGAGACCATGCTTATAAAATGGCTGAATCTATTTCTGAAATAATGGATTCCAAGGGATTCCCATTTATTTTTAAAAGTTCGTTTGATAAAGCGAACCGTACCTCTGTAAAGTCTTTTAGAGGGCTGGGAATGAAAAAAGGATTAAATATTTTAGAGGAAATAAAAGCAAAATTAGACATCCCAGTTTTGACAGACATTCATCATCCAGAACAAGCTAAAATTGTAGCAGAGGTTGTAGATGTTTTACAGATTCCCGCTTTTTTGTGTCGGCAGACCGATTTGCTTTTGGCCGCAGGCGAGACGAAGTGTGCTGTTAATATTAAAAAAGGCCAATTTTTGGCGCCCTGGAAAATAGAGTCAATTATTAAAAAAATTGAATCTACAGGAAACAGAAATATTTTATTAACCGAAAGAGGAACAACTTTTGGTTACGAAAGTTTAGTAACTGATGTTAGGGCTATACCAATGATGCAAAAAAGTGGATATCCTGTAGTTTTTGATGCGACACACAGTGCCCAAGTTCCTGGGACCTCTGGTAACAAAACAGGAGGAATGAGGGAATTTATTCCTACTGTAACCAAAGCATCAGTTGCCGCAGGATGTGACGGAATATTTATGGAGGTTCATGATGATGTTGAAAATGCAAAATCTGATGCTGCAACTCAATGGCCACTCCAAAAATTATCAGAATTATTGGAATCAATTAAAAAAATTCATCAGGTAATTTCATGATTGATAGCGTAAAGATTAAAAAAATTAAATTAATAATAACAGATGTGGATGGAGTGTTAACAGATGGTACCTTCCTACAAGGTGCTTCAAATATTGAAATGAAAAGGTTCTGCGTGCAGGATGGGACGGCTGTTGCAATGGCAAAAACTGCCGGATTAAAACTTGCAGTTATTTCCGGACGTTTTTCTAATGCGACAGAAGCAAGGATGAAAGAATTAAAAATCATGGATGTATATAATGGAACACTAAATAAGTTAATTCCTTATGAAGAATTGAAAAAAAAATATAATGTCAGTGATGATCAAATAGCATATATAGGAGATGATTTAATTGATATTCCTGTTATGGAAAAAGCGGGTTTCTCAGTTGCGGTTCAGAATGCATATCCTGATGTAAAAAAAATAGCTGATTATGTGACAGATTCAAAGGGTGGAAAAGGAGCATTCCGGGAATTAATTGATTTATTATTGAATAAGATGGGTATTTATGATACATGTTTAGAAAAGATGAAAGATAAAATAAAAAATAATTCATGAAATTTAATTTGTATTTTCATTGGATTTTATTTTTTGGACTTTCATTAATTATTTACTCTTGTAATACAAGTTCTCTTGAATTGGGAGGAGAAAAACGAATTAATAGACCTGATCAGGAAAGTTGGGATGTAAATATAACCTTAACAAATGAGGGAATAGTTAGAGCGATTATCCAATCTGGTTATTTAAAAAAATACCAACAAAAAAATTTTATTTTTCTTGAAGATAGTGTTACAATTGATTTTTTTGATAATTTAGAACGACATACGACACACTTAACATCATCCATTGCGGAAATAAATGAAAAAAACAATTTTATGAGAGCAATAAAATCAGTTATAATTACATCAGATAGTGGTGTAACACTTTATACTGACACATTATCTTGGGACCCATCAAATCAACTTATTTATTCAGAAGATTCTGTTCAAGTTATTACTCAAAAACAAGATACATTATATGGTGTTGGATTTGAATCTGATATAGAAATGAAATATTGGAAAATTATTCAACCATCGGGAGTTACTAACCGGATGATAAATGAATAATATCTATTCATTAGAGGCAAAAACACTATTCAAACAATATGGTAATAAATGGGTGGTGAAGAATGTGGACTTAAAATTAAACAAAGGTGAAATAGTAGGCTTACTTGGTCCAAATGGTGCCGGTAAAACCACCACATTTTATATGATAACAGGGATGATTAAACCCACAAAGGGACATATTTTCTTGGATGATAAAGATATTACAAGAGATCCAATGTATAAGCGTTCTAGAAAGGGTATAGGCTATCTATCCCAAGAACCATCCATATTTGGGAAATTATCTGTTGAAGATAATATTAGATTAATATTGGAATTAAGTGATTTGACAAAACAAGATCAGGAAGAAAAAATAAATTCTTTATTGGAAGATCTATCCATATCCCACTTGAGAAAAAATAAAGGAGGGAGTCTTTCTGGAGGCGAGAGACGACGTGTTGAAATTTGTCGCACTCTTGCAATTGATCCAGATTTTATTTTGTTAGATGAACCATTTGCAGGGGTCGACCCTATAGCTGTAGAAGATATTCAATCAATAGTATATTCATTAAAAAACAGAAACATTGGTGTACTAATTACTGATCATAATGTTAGAGAAACTCTTTCTATCACAGATAGATCTTATTTGCTTTTTGAAGGTGAGATATTAAAGTCAGGGACATCAGATGAATTAGCAAATGATCCGGAGGCCCGCAGGCTTTATCTTGGGGAAAAATTTAGTTTAAATTGATGCCGAGACTTGAACAAAAACAATCCCTAAAACAGACGCTGTCTCCACGACAGATTCTGCAGGCAAAACTTTTAAATTTAAACTCTTTATCATTAGAATCGTATATTTTAAATGAAATTGAATCTAATCCTGTCCTGGAATCTGTAGAATCAGAAAATGAAGCGGAAGATGAAGTTTTTGAAGCGGAAGATGATTCTTTAGATGTACTTCCAATTGATGATGAGTATGCAATTATTCAGCCAAAAGGTGAACAAAAAGATATTCTAGATTTTCCTCTTCCTGATAATTTGGATTTTGTGGAAACACTTATCAAACAATTGGATGATTACTCTCTTACTGCGCTAGAAAGATCATTATGTGAAGAAATTATATGGAATGTTGATGACCGGGGATATTTGGATGTTGAACTTGTTATGATTGCAGATAGATTTGATCTTACTGAAGAAGATATACTGCCTATGTTAACCTTAGATCAAAACCTTGATCCTAAAGGTATTGGTTCTAGAACCCTACAAGAATGTTTGCTTATTCAGTTAAATGAAGACCAAAATGCTCTTCCATATTTAATTGTGAATGAATGCTATAATGATTTTATTCATAAAAGATTTGAAAAAATTGAATCTTTTCTTGATTGTACGCGTGATGAGCTAAAGAATGCGTTACAATATATAGGAAAATTAAATCCCCATCCTGGGGAGGGGAAGGTTACAGGAAGAGAAAAAGTGGTCATTCCAGATTTAGTCATGTATAAACAGGAAGGTAATTGGATGATTAGAACAAATGACAGAGGAATCCCTGAATTAGCTATTAGTGAAATGTATAAGGATTTATCAGAAGATAACCTATTGAAAGGAAAAGATAAAAAGTTTTTAAATGAGAGAATAGATAAAGCAAACATGCTTATTCAAGCTGTTGATCAGAGAAGACATACCCTTATATCGGTAATGGAATGTATTATAGAAAAACAGCCGGCATTTTTTGAAGGTGAGATAGATGTATTGGAACCAATGAAATTACAAGATATTGCAGATAAAATAAATGTAGATATTTCTACGGTCAGCAGAAGTACAAGGAGAAAATATGTAGATAGTCCCTTCGGGATTTTTGAATTAAAATCTTTTTTTAGTAGTACAGTTGAATTAGGTGATGGTAAAATCATAAGTAATCATAAAGCAAAACAATCCTTGAAAGGATTAATTAATGAGGAAGATAAAAAATCACCACTGACAGATGAAGAAATATTATCATTAATGAAAGAAAGGGGATACCCTTTGGCACGGAGGACAATTGCCAAATATAGAGAACAATTGAATATCCCTGTAGCTAGACTAAGAAGAATTATTTAACAAAAAGGAGTAATTTATATGGCAAACCGACGAGTTATTATTGGAGATAAAGAATACGAAATCCCGGAAAAAATATTATCCTTAGGTATCATTCCGATATTAGGAATTGCATTATTAATATGGCTTGGTACCGGAATTTATATTGTGGGCCCCGATGAAGTAGGTGTGGTTCAACGATTTGGTAAAGTTAATCGTGTGGCACAGTCCGGATTACGGTATCATTTCCCATTTCCTATTGAAACGGTTAAAACACCAAAGGTCACAGAAGTAAAACGAATTGAGATTGGTTTTCGAACTGTGGGAAAAAATCAGTTTCGAACTGTGGAACGAGAAAGTATTATGCTAACTGGAGACGAAAATATTGTTGATGCTGAAATGATTGTGCAGTATAAATTAAAAGATCCCGAAGCATATTTGTTTAATTTTGTTAAACCAGTTTTGACAGTTAGAGAGGCCTCTGAAGCATCACTAAGAACCATCATCGGTCGCCACGGAATCGATGAGGCACTTACCTCCGGAAAACTTATGATACAGGAAGAAACCAAAACTTTAGTTCAAGAAATATTAGATAAATACAATTCAGGAATAATTGTAGTTGCAGTACAGCTTCAAGATGTATCACCTCCCAAACCTGTAATTGCTGCGTTCAAAGATGTAGCATCAGCTAAAGAAGACAAAAACAGAAAGGTTAATGAAGCGGAAGGATATCGTAATGATGTCATTCCAAAAGCAAGAGGTGAAGCTCAGGCAATGATTCGTGAAGCGGAGGGATTTAAGGAAGCGCGGATTAAGCGTTCTGAAGGTGATGTCGCAAAATTTAAGTCAATGTTGAAAGAGTACAAAAAAGCAAAATCAATCACGAAAAAAAGATTATATTTAGAAGCGATGGAAGAAATACTGCCTGGGGTGGAAAAGTTTATTGTACCTAATGGAGAAGGAGGCAACTTGCTTAATTTGCTAAACCTGACAGGAAAAGAAAAAGGAGGAAATAAATGAAAAAATTAATGATTGGATTCATAGTCATATTGGGAACAGTATTTTTTTCAACCGTATTTATTATTGATATGACCGAACAGGCTGTAATACTTCAATTTGGAAAACCGGTAAGAACAATTAAGGAGCCTGGGCTACATTTTAAACTTCCAGTACCATTTCAAAATGCAGTTATTTTTGATAATCGGCTATTGGAATATGACGTTCCTCCTGAAGAAATCTTAAGTAAAGACAAAAAATCTTTAATTGTAGATAATTATGTACGATTGAAAATTATTGATCCACTCCTTTTCCTCCAAACAGTACAGGCGATTCCAACGGCTATTACTCGATTAGATGATATTGTCTATTCTGAGTTGAGACGTGAATTAGGGTCCCATAATATGAGTGATATTATTACTGAGAACCGTGAAATAATTATGGAGCAGGTAACAAAAAACAGTAAAGTTGCCACTACCCCATATGGAATAGAAGTTGTTGATGTTAGAATTAAAAGGGTAGATTTACCAAAAGAAAATGAAAAATCAATTTACGCACGAATGGAAGCAGAGCGAAATAGGCAGGCAAATAAGTTTCGGTCAGAAGGAGAAGAGGAAGCGCAAAAAATTAGGGCGACTACAGAAAAAGATAAAACAATCATACTTGCGAATGCGTATAAAGAATCCCAACAAATTAGAGGAGAAGGAGAAGCAAAGGCTTTAGAAATTTATGCCAAAGCTTTTGGTGGAGACCCTGATTTTTATGAATTTGTTCGTACACTAGAAACATATAAAAAAATCATTGACAAGAATACAACATTGGTGCTCCCTGCAGACTCAGATTTATTTAAATTATTAGGTAATCAATAAATGAATACAAATAGATCCTGGAAAACAAATTTTCGTTCCACAACTATTTTAGGGGTGCGATATAATAAATTAGCGGCTTTAGGTGGTGACGGACAGGTAACATTTGGAGATATGAAATTAAAACAAAAAGCGGTTAAAGTTCGAAAATTTGAGACAGAGAAGGGATGCGTTTTAAGCGGCTTCGCTGGGGCAGCAGCAGATGCTTTGACTCTCTTCGAGAAATTTGAGGGTAAACTGGAAGAGTTTAACGGAAATTTAAAAAGATCAGTAGTTGAATTGGCAAAAGAATGGAGAACAGACAAATATTTACGTCATTTGGATGCACTGTTAGCACTAATGGATGTAAAATCAAGTTTTATCATATCAGGAGATGGAAATGTAATAGAGCCTGATGGTCCCATAATAGCAATTGGTTCTGGTGCTGGTTATGCACAGGCAGCTGCAAAAGCATTGATGCAGACAAAAAAAATAGATGCAAAAAAAATTGTAGAAAAATCCCTAAAAATTGCTTCAGAAATTTGCATTTATACGAATGATTCTATAACTATTTTGGAAACAAAATGAACACCCAAACACCAAAACAAATTGTACGAGAATTAAATAAATATATAGTTGGGCAGAAAAACGCAAAACGTTCTGTAGCCATTGCATTAAGAAATCGCTGGAGACGGCAACAGGTTCCGACTGTTATGAAAAATGAGATTGTTCCCAATAATATTATTTTAATTGGTTCAACTGGAGTGGGTAAGACCGAAATTGCCCGGAGACTTGCGCACTTTGCAAATGCTCTATTTATGAAAGTAGTGGCATCATAAATCACTTAATTTGGTTATTTATGTCGAGTTGTTGAATCAATTATAAGAGACCTTATGGCAACTTCGGTAAATATGGTTAGACTTGAACAGGAAAAATTGGTACTAAGCCAGGCGGTGAAAATTTCTAAAGAACGGTTAGTTGATTTATTATTTGTCAGTGATAGTCTTGCGGCAGAAAGGCGAAAATCTAAAGAGGCAGAAGAGAGATATAAAAGGAATAGGAATAAGTTGATGAAAAAGGTGGAGAATGGAGATTTTGATAATCACTTTGTTGAACTAGATGTTCCAGAGGAAAATTTACCAAATATGCAAGTACTTGGTCCAATTGGGATGGACGAAATAGGTTCTAATATTAAAGATATGCTTTCACAGGTATTACCGACACAAAAAAAACATAAGCGAATGAAGGTTTCACAAGCTAAAGATATATTAATTGAGATTGAAACACAAAATCTTCTAGATAAGGATGAAATTAATAGGATAGCCAAAGACAGGGTTGAAAATAATGGTATAGTATTTTTAGATGAAATTGATAAGATATGTGGTAATAATGCAGCCTCAGGATTAGATGTAAGTCGGGAAGGTGTTCAGAGAGATTTGCTCCCAATTATTGAGGGTAGCACAGTCAGCACTAAATACGGATCAGTGAATTCAGATCATGTTCTATTTATTGCTGCGGGCGCATTTCATGTTTCCACCCCATCTGATATGATTCCTGAACTTCAGGGTCGATTTCCTATTCGGGTAGAAATGAATAAACTTACAACCAAAGATTTTATTAAAATCCTTACACACCCCAAATCAGCTTTAATAAAACAATATCAGGCATTACTGGAGACAGAAGGAGTAATTTTAAGCTTTAATAAAACAGCCATAAAAGCCATAGCTGAAATCGCAACGGAAGTAAATACTAAAACGGAGAATATTGGTGCGAGACGCTTACACACAATTATGACTACACTGCTAGATGAATATATGTATGAGAAGGTCAAGGGAAAATCACCAAACGAATCATTGGAAATAACTAAAGAAATTGTAAAAGAAAAACTGACTGACATTGCTGATGATCAGGATTTAAGCAGATATATTTTGTAGAGATTTAGGATAATTTTTAAAGGATTTAAAATGCCCAAACATTTTTTACATATTTCAGACTTTTCGAAACAAGAGCTAATAGATATCCTTTATTTAGCTAAAGATTTGAAGAAAAAATTCAGAGGAAGATTAAATTATATACCATTTAATAATCGTTCTTTAGCTATGATATTTGCTAAGCCTTCAGCGAGAACACGAGTGTCATTTGAAACAGGATTTGAATGGCTAGGAGGGCATGCACTGTTCTTAGGCCCCAATGACATTGGGATTGGAAAGCGGGAAGAGATTAAGGATATTTCACGCCTTCTAAGTCGATACAATGATGTTATTATGGCTCGCTTGTTTGATCATGATCATATATTGGAATTGGCAAAATATTCATCTATTCCTGTTATCAACGGTTTGACAGATTACAATCATCCCTGCCAAATTATGACAGATATTTTTACAATTTGGGAGCATAAGAAAAAATTTGAAAATTTGAAAATTAGTTATGTTGGAGATGGAAATAATATTGTTCATTCTTGGCTTCATTTGGCATCTAAATTTTCCATGAATTTTATGTGCATATGCCCTGAAGATTATTTGCCAGAAGAAAAAACAATTAAGTTGGCAAAGAAATCTAATTTGTCCAAGATTGAAATTTGCCATGAACCATCCCCTGCTATAAAAAACTCAGATGTGGTTTATACTGATGTGTGGGCATCCATGGGACAAAAAGCAGAAGCAGAAAAGAGAGAAAAAACATTTCAATCTTTTCAGGTCAATGAGGCATTGATGGAAGAAGCAGGAGAATCAGCATTATTTATGCACTGCCTTCCTGCGGAACGAGGGAGAGAAGTTACTGATGGCGTTATGGAGGGAGATTATTCAATTGTATTTGATCAGGCGGAGAATCGTCTTCATATACAAAACGCGATAATGGTTACATTAGCTGGATAATAATTAGTTATTTTTCCAGCGTTTTAATTTCAAATCATATCCGTCAAAAATAGCATATGAATCAAAACTAAACCAATCGCCCAAAATGATTAATTTACCATTCCCAATTTTTTCATCTGTAAATTGATGGTAATGACCACATAAAATATAATCAATTCCCTTCTCAATATTTTCTTTTGCAAATCCTGATAGATCATCCAGAACTTTTTTGTTGTAGTCAGCGGAATGAATATAATGATGACGATTTCCTGATATTTTTTTTGCGATCCAATAACCTATATTTGGATGAATCCATTTATAGCACCAAACAAAAATATGACTGCGAATTATAGATTTTAATAATCTGTATCCTCTATCCCAAGAAAGCAATCCGTCACCATGTGTAATTAAAAATTTTTTATCATTTATAGTAAACTTAAAATCGTTTTTGTACACTTTATCAAACAGGGTTTTTGTAATGAAATGGGATACCCAATAATCATGATTCCCTAATTGAAAATGTACTCTCACTCCGGATTTTTTGAGTCGTACAATTTCATTATAGAAAAAAAAGTAATCTTTTGGAATCACATCATTGTATTCAAAATAAAAATCAAATAAATCCCCCAAAATAAAAAGTGTTCCTTTAGTAACTTCAATATGACGGAAAAACTGAAACAGTCTCTCTTGGCGTTCAATTTCCTTTTCATTGGGATTTAGCGCTAAATGAATATCAGAAATAAAATAAAGTGGTAACTCCATAGACTGTTAAACTTAACTTCAGACTTATAAATATACAAAGGGTTTCAAGTTTGAAATTTTAAGATATAATGAAATGAATTTTGAAATTATTTCTTGTAGATTTCCAATCATATTTAACCTCTGAAAGGGAAAAAATAACAAATTTTTTGGAACAGGCCAAATTAGTTTTGTCTAATAAATGATGAATAAAATAATTATAAAGATAATAATTTCACTATTTTCCATTGTATATAATCAAGACTTTGGACAAAACAAGGTACAATATAAAGCATTTGACTGGAAATTTATAAAATCCCCTCATTTTGATGTATATTATTCCGAAGATAATTTTGATATAGCAAAATTTACTGTTAAAGCATCAGAAGAAGCATACGAGCAAATTTCGAAACATCTCCGTTGGACAATCAAAAAACCGATTGCAATAATAGTATATAATTCCCACAATGATTTTCAACAAACAAATGTTGTCGATAGTTATATGTATGAGGGCATAGGAGGAGTTACAGAGTTGTTCAAAAATCGTGTAGTGCTCCCTTTTGAAGGTTCTTATGAGCAGTTTCGACATGTAATTCATCATGAATTAGTGCATGCTATTGTAAACGATATGATTTATGGTGGTTCTATTCAGGGTATTGTAACTGGGAAAATTAGATTAAGAATATCGCTTGGGGGTTATGAAGGATTGGCCGAATATCTGTCTTTAAATTGGGATACAAAGTCAGATATGATAATTCGTGATATGGCAATTCATAAACAAATGCCTAATGTGGAACAACTGGATGCTTATATGGCTTATAAGGGAGGGCAGTCTGTTTGGCGATATATTGCGTCAACCTATGGAAGAGAAAAAGTTGGAGAAATTTTTAAAGAAATGAAACAAACGCAAAATGCTGAACGTGGATTTAAAAGAGCATTGGGAATGGATTTTGAAGATTTAACAGAAAAATGGCATAAATATTTAAAGAAAGAATATTGGCCAGATGTAGCAGGTAGAGAAGATATTGAAGATATCGCCAAACGTTTAACAGACCACAAAGAAGACGAAAACTTTTATAATATTTCCCCTGCTATCTCTCCTGATGGTAGTAAAATCGCTATATTATCCGATAAATCAGGATATGCTGATATCATTTTAATTGACGCACTTGATGGAAAAGAAATTAAAAATATAATTAAATGTAATAGGTCCATCAATTATGAAGAATTGAAATGGTTACAGCCTGGGATTTCGTTGTCTCCAGATGGGGAGAGCATCGTTATAGCGTCTAAAGCTGGAAAATCTGATGCTTTGTTTCTAGTAAATATTGAGACAGAAAAAATTAAAAAAATAACATTTGATTTAGATGGATTATTTACCGCTTCTTGGAGTCCAGATGGAGAATCACTTTGCTTTGTGGGAAACAGAGGTATGGCAAGTGATATTTACATTTATAATCTCAGTTCAGAGATATTGAATAATTTCACAAATGATTTATTTTCAGACTCAGAGCCAGTTTGGAGTCCAGATGGGCAATACATTGCATTTGTATCTGATAGGAGCTCTTTTAAGAAAACAAATTTAAATAAACAAAAACCTTTTGATATGTTTAAGCATGATTATGCTCAACGTGACATTTATACGATTCATATATCAACAAAAGAAATTGAACGCATTACATTTACAGATTATGATGAAACATATCCTGTTTGGGCTCACACAGAAAATGTCCTGTTTTATACATCGGATTATCAGGGAGTGTGGAATATAGTTCGGCATGATTTATCAAAGGGAAAGGCTGAAACAATTACAAATGTACTAACTGGGATTCAGCAATTGAGCCTTCCTGCAGATGATAAATCTATTATTTTTTCCGGTTTTAACAATGGAGGATGGGATATATATTCGTTATCCAATCCCATTGAATTGAATATTCAAAATATCAATCCAACACAATATTTTTTGAAAAAAGATGAAGATGAATCCTTCACTGATCTAAGAAAAGATAAGCACAGAACAAAACAGGAGGATTTATCAGATGATTACAGTCGATATATTTTTGCCTCAAGTTATAAACATTTCAATGATCAATTAACAGAAACGGACAATCAATCGGGTTATACTCAAGACAGTTTGAGATACACTGGGGAGATGAAGCCTAAAAATTATTTACCTCGATTTACATTGGATTTAGCGGGAGGAAATTTTTCGTTCAGTAATATTTACGGCGCACAAGGGATGACATATTTTTACTGGAGCGATATTCTTGGAGATTACCGCATTAGTGTGGGGACGGATGTGGTTATCTCATTAGATAACAGTGATTTTTATTTTGCATTTTCTAATTTAAAGAATCGATATGATTATCATCTCCTTTTATATCAAACAGCATATTTATGGCAATTGGGATATTCAATTAGCGGGCCGGTTTATGGAAGGCTAAAACAATTGGCAGGGGGCGGAACGTTGATGCTTCCATTTAATCGATTTAACAGAATTGATTTAGGATTCACAGGACATTTATTTAATTATAAAGAATTTTGGGAGAATACAGCTACACAAGAAATAAATGAAAATTTAGTTGCAGAGTTGTCTGCAGTCCTTCCAAAAATTAGTTGGGTTTATGATAATTCTGTTTTCGGTTATACCGGCCCTGTTGATGGGTTTAGACAAAATTTATCACTTAAATCTAGCCCAGCCCTAGGAGATGGGAATCTCCAATTCAATACTCTTATTTGGGATGCACGTAAATATATTAGGTATGGAAAATATTTTTCTTTCGCAGGAAGACTTATGTTGGGAAAAAGTATGGGTACAGATAAACAGCAGTTTTTTCTTGGAGGGCTTCCAAATTGGTATTTTGGTAATGGAGAAACACATGGTGTTGATGATTCACGTCCTTCCCGTGCTCCTATTTTGGAGGAGACTGATAATATATTAAAAAATGTATTTTTTGCTGAATATGCAATGCCAGTTCGGGGTGCACGCTATGTAGAGAGACAAGGTTCTAATGTAACCCT
>CAZNQF010000021.1:5476-17350 GCA_964575125.1 uncultured bacterium | reverse complement strand
ATTCCGCATATTCACATAATCAAACACACCCAGTTTTCCCTCTCTAAATGCCTGTGACATCGCTAAAGGAACCTCAGCTTCAGATTCAACAACTTTAGCTCGCATTTCCTGAGTTTTTGCTTTCATCTCTTGTTCTTCTGCAACAGCCATAGCTCGGCGTGTTTCTGCTTTTGCTTGAGCAACACGTAAATCTGCTTCTGCCTGATCTGCTTGCAATTGTGCTCCAATATTTTTCCCAACATCCAAATCTGCAATGTCAATAGATAATATTTCGAAGGCTGTTCCTGCATCAAGACCTTTTTTTAACACAGCACGTGATATATTATCAGGATTTTCGAGGACTGCGCCATAATTTAAAGAAGAACCTATCGCACTAACAATCCCTTCACCAACACGAGCAATAATAGTATCATCAGTTGCACCTCCAACCAGTCCTGGTATGTTCGTTCGAACAGTAACTCTTGCTCTAGCTTTTAATTCAACCCCATCTTTGGCAACTGCAGAAAGGAATCCATCTCTGGGGGCATCAATCACTTTTGGATATACACTTGTTTCAACAGCTGTCTTTACTTCACGACCTGCTAAATCAATGGCAGTTGCTGTCTCAAATTCCAACGGAATTTTTGCTTTATCTGCTGCAATTAAAGCATGTATAACATTGGAAATATTTCCTCCTGCCATAAAGTGAGTTTCTAGCATATCAGTTTTTATATGAATTAGTCCTGCTTTATGAGAATTTATTACATTGTCAACCACAATCCTCGGAGATATTTTTCTCAACCTCATCCTAATTAAATCGATTATAGTAATACGTCCCAATCCAAGACTAACCACTCCTTGAACCCACATCCCAACTGGAACAAAATAAAATAATAAGAAAAGAAATACTATAATAAAGACGAGCAAAATCATAGACGGAAATGGCATAGGTTACTCCTTTGAATTGATATTTAATGGACGGACAACAACTCTATTACCGTCGACTGATAAAATTGATACTTTTTCCCCTTTTAAAACAAATTCCCCCTCACTTACCACAAATACTTTTTCTTTATCTAAAGTAATCCATCCTGATGGACGTAAATCTGTAATAGTTTCACCTGTTTTACCAATATGATCCTCTAACCCGATAGATATTTCATATCCATCTTCTTTCTTTTGACCATCAGGTGAGGTTAGTTTTTGCCAAAATTTAGTTTTAATCATTAACCTAAATAGTAACACCAATGCAAGGATACCCCCTAATATTCCTATTGCTAAACCATCCATTGCACGAGAATAAACCTCATATGAAACGGGGCTGTCAGGCAACAGTAGTTCATAAAGCCCCCAAACTAAAATGATAATTCCTGATATCCCAGCAATGCCAAAACCAGGAATAAGAAACCCCTCGACAAATAGCAAAGCCAACCCTGCAATAATTATTAAAAAATCTGTCATCGTAGCCAACTCAGCAATTGAAGACGCTCCCAGAGATAATGTCAGACAGACAGCTCCAAATGTCCCGGGGATTCACCACCCTGGACTTTGAAGCTCAAATAAAATTCCTAAAAATCCAAAAGACATTAGTAGCGATGCTACAACTGGATCTGTTAAAAATCGAACAATTCTTTCAGACCAATTAATAGATGCATTTTTGATTTCAGCTGTTTCAAAGTCCAATATTTTTAATACACCTTCTAATGTTTCAGATTCCCCATCGGCAATGTTATATTTTAGCGCTTGGTCAGTTGTAAGAGTTATAAGCTTTCCTTCTTTTCTGCCTTCTAAATCTTCTACCAATACGGAATCTCCATCTACCACTAAATGTGTAAATGATAATTCTTCATCAACCAACCCTTTTGCTATATCTATACTCCGGCCTCTTTTCTCAGCGGTAGAAGCCATTTCCTCTCTCATATAGCTTATTACTTTTTCTGAACCTTTATTCCCGGACATATCCACCGCTGTTGCGGCACCTATTGTCCCCCCACCAGTAATAAAAATCTTTTCACAGGATAACGATATCAATGCTCCTGCTGAGATCGCCCGTCTATTAATAAATGCAACCGTTAATAATTTAGCATCCAGTACTGCATCTTTGATTTGTGTAGCAGCATCAACGCGCCCTCCAAAAGTATCAATATCAAAAATAATTCCATCAGCGTTGTTTTCTTCTGCCTCAGAAATAACTCTTTCAATAAATGGGGGCAATCCTAGGTCAATAGTTCCCTGAATAGGAATAATATAGACCGTTTTTGCTAATACCGTAGATAGAAAGGCAAAAAAATAAACTGTATATTTCATATAATTATTTGATTAAAATCTTCGCTAAAAGAAATTTTTCTGTAGAAGAATTTACCTTAGATTCTAACAAATTACGATATCACAATGAAACTAAATGAATACTTAATATTTCTTCTTTTAAAGTTTCTTAGTTGCCTTGCTCGAAAAATAAATCTACAAAAAAGAGTGATTCTGGCACAGAAAATTAGCAGTTTTATTTATGTTTTTGCCCCTATAAGAAAAACAACCGCAAAAAATAATATAAATAGGGCCTTCCCCAAATATTCCAAAAAAATGAAAGAACACATACTCAGAAAAAGTTACACATTTTTTATGGAACAATTCTTATTATTTCTAGGATTCCCAGAATCTTATAAACAATATAACATTCGCGTAGAAAATAAAAATATTTTTGATTCTAATCTTCTGAAAAAAAGGGGGGTTCTTTACATTACAGGACATTTTGGATTTTGGGAATTTGTTATCGCGTGGTTTGGAAAAAATAATTATCCACTAACAGGTATCGCACAAAAACAGAAAAATAAAGGAGCTCATGATTTTTTTATTCGTCAAAGAGAATGGAGTGGGATTAAGCATGTTTTTAGAAAAGATTCATTTAACAAAATGAACATGGTCTTGGAGAGAGGAGACATTTTAGGTTTAGTAAGCGATCAGGATGCAAAAGACAAGGGGGTCTTCGTCAATTTTTTTAATATCCTTTCATCAACACATAAAGGTCCAGCACGATTCTATAAGGAGAAAGGGGCAACTCCAATTTTTGGTGTATGTATCAAAGAAAGTTATAACCAATTATTTATAAAATTTACTGAAATTAGGGCTGAAAATCTATTTGACACATTTTCATTTACACAAACATATTCCAATATGTTAGAGCACGAAATTCGCCGCCATCCAGAACAATACTTCTGGTGGCATAAAAGATGGAAAACTCAACCTAAACATTAATGGATAATAGAATTTCTTCTAAAGCTCCTAAAGCTATTAATATTGCTTTTGATATTATTAAGAATGGTGGCCTAATCATATATCCAACAGACACTTTATATGGTTTTGGTGGCGATGCAAGAAAGGAAAATGTTATAAATAATATTAATAATTTAAAAAAACGTACAGGACCTATAAGTATTTTGGTCAGTAATTTAGATATGGCATTTGATGTTTTAGATTTAAACTCTGAAGAAAAAAAAATGGTGGGGTTTAAAATTGGTGGAGGTAATACAGTTATTGGACCTGCCAAAAATGGTGTCGTATCTGATAAAATTCTTGGGGAGGATGCCACCGTTGGTGTTCGGATTCCAGACCATACATTTGGAACACAATTGGTAGAAAAACTTGGGTCACCAATTACAACAACCAGTGTTAATGAGACAGGAAAACCACCTCTTAATGACCCAGAACAGATAATGAAACAATTTGGTTCAAGTATTGATTTATTAGTTGATGATGGCCCACTTCCCAACTCTCTTGGGTCAAAAATTTATAAATTAGTTAATTCAACCTTCGAATTAGTCCGATGAAAAAAACAAAGTTCTTTTTTCTTCCTTTATTTATATACTTATTTAATTTTGGTTTTTGTGAAAATTTTCCCTTTAACGTGGGGGAAACAATTAATTATACAGCTAAATTTAATTTTATTCCTGCCGGTTCTGCAGGATTAAAAATTGTTTCATTAGATACATTAAACGGATTACCTAGTTTGCATATAAAATATTTTTCAAAAACTGGAGCTTTTGCAGATAGATTTTTTAAGATAAGAGACAGAGTAGACTCATGGGTTGATGCTAAAAAATTATTTTTATTAAAACAATCAAAATCCATTAGACAGGGAAGTTATAAGAAAAATTCAAAGACACAATTAAACTATATAGATTCTATTGCGATTGTGGGACAGGATACTATCCCTATTTTAGAGCACGTATTTAACCCGTATTCATTGTTTTATTATTTGAGAACTATCCCATTAAATGTAGGCGAGACACTAACTTTGACCACCTTTGATAATAAGTCTTTCACTGATTTTCTGCTTCGCGTCGATAAAATAGAATCCATAAAAGTACCTGCAGGAGATTTTAATTGTATTGTAGTCAAACCATACAGGGATGGTAAAACATTATTAAAAAATGAAGGAGATATGACTATGTGGTTTACCAATGATAAAAGAAGGATACCGGCTCAAATTTTAGTGAAATTAAAATATGGAACCATGACACTAAAATTAAATTCTTTTAGTTCGTAAATAAACGTACTACATCGTTGAATAAAACAGTTACCATAAGCATTAACAATAATGTCATCCCAATTTGTTGCAAGATCATTCTGACTCTCAAACTTAAAGGCCTACGGATAATAGATTGTACAAGAGTAATAAAAATGTGTCCTCCGTCTAATCCAGGAATAGGTAAAATATTTAAAAATGCTAAGTTGACACTTATAAGTGCCATAAACATTAACAATGGGGCTACTCCTGCTCTGGCAGTTTCCCCGGCAAGTTGTGCTATCATTATTGGGCCACCCAATTCACTTATGGAGGCCTCTCCCGAAAATAACATTTTTAGCGACATAACTATCATACCAAAGCTTGAAATCGTTTCACCTATTCCAATCTTTGCTGCCTGAATAATATTCACTTCAACGAATTGTGTTTCCAAATAAACGCCCATAATTCCAACTGTATCCACTCCGGTAACATTTGATGATGTAATTAAATTTTTAGGTAAGATTTCTCCATCTCGATTAAGTTCTATACTAATTTTTTTATTTGGGAGTGCTTTGATATGTTGAACCATGTCCCCCCAATTATTGACTGGATTACCATTGATAGAAATAATTTGATCTCCTGGTAAAATTCCTGCTTTTTCTGCAGGCATATCATCCACAGTTTGAGATATAATAGCGGGAGGATTATCTATTTTCTTACCGTAATGATATGATATTCCTGTATAAACTGCGAACGCAAATAATATATTCATAATAACACCTGCACTCATAACAAATGCTTGAGCCAAATATGATTTACTCATAAATTCATCCGGAGCAAAAGTTATTTTTGTGTCCATACTTTCATCAATTATACCTGCCATTTTCACGTATCCACCTAACGGAACTAAAGCAATACAATATTCTGTTCCTGTCCCCTTCTTTCCTTTTACAGATATAAATTTATTCCAAATTGGTTTCCACTCCCACTTTTTCCCTGACGATTTCCAGAAAAAAAACAATTGCACTAACCAGCCGTTGTCTTGAGAAAAAAAAGCGATAAATCTAGGAGGGAATCCAACAGAAAATTTTTCAACTCGAATCCCAACTGATCTTGCTGCAAGATAATGTCCAAGTTCATGTACAAAAACTAAAACACCAATTACAATTATCATTGCCCAAATAGTCGTCATTTTATTTTAGGTTAATATTCTTTTGACTTATATGAATTAACAAATTCTTTTGACCATATTTCTAATTCAATCAAATATTCAAAATCTGGGTTCTCTTCCCAATCGTGCTTTGAGCAAGCTTTTTCTATCAATTTTGGAATATCTGTAAATCTAATTTCATTATTTAAAAATCTATAAACAGCTAATTCATTCACAATATTTAAAGCTGCAGGGGTCGAACCTCCCACATTTAAAGCATCATAAGCAAGACCAATACAAGGAAACTTTTCTAAATTTGGACGCTCAAATGTCAATTCCCCAATTGAAGCAAAATCTAGGGATTCCTATTTTGTTTGCCTATGTGTTGGATAGGTTAATGCATATTGAATAGGAATTTTCATATCAGGGATACCGAGCTGGGCCTTGATTGACCTATCGTTAAATTCTACCATAGAGTGAATAATAGATTGAGGATGTATTACGATTTCAATTTCATTCGGTTCCACATTAAATAACCAAAATGTTTCAATAACTTCCAATCCTTTATTCATCATAGATGCAGAATCTATAGTAATTTTTTTTCCCATTTCCCAGTTTGGATGATTCAGTGCCTCATCAGGGGTAATGTTTTTATATGAATCTATATTTCTATTACGAAAAGGACCGCCGCTACCCGTCAAAATTATCTTCCGCACATCATTCATAGTTTCTCCAGAAAGACATTGCCATATAGCAGAGTGCTCACTATCAACAGGATAAATAGTTGCGCCAGACCTGTCTTTTTCTTTGTTTATCAAGTCTCCTGCCATTACAAGGCTTTCCTTGTTACTCAATGCTACATCTACTCCAGATTTTATAGCACGATATGTTGGTTCCATTCCTGCAGAGCCAACTAAGCCATTCATGATTATATCTACATCTGTATCTTCAGCACATTCTAAAAGTCCTTCTCTACCATCCATAACTTTAATTCCCAAATCTATGAGCTCATTTTTAACCAATTCAGATTTTTCTTTATCAACAATTACAACAGCCTCCGGATAAAATTCTTTGGCTTGTTTTATTACTAAATTAGCATTTGAATGAGCAGTGAGATACTTTATGGAAAAATCATCATCTAACTCTCTTAATACATTTAATGTATTAACTCCAATAGACCCCGTAGAACCAAAAATGGATAACCTTTTCATAAATTAATTCACAGGCAAAATTAATTTTAGAGAAAATCCTATCAAATTAGGCCTTAATCTGATGTGAGGAGTAATAATAAATGGGTTTCCACCTAACTCCAAACCCAATAATAAAAAATTAATTTCTCCTTTTAAGTTTTTTGGTAATTCAGTGTCTCTTGTGAAAAAATGTGCTGAATACATTTCTTTTCCTATACCAAATTGAAATTTTTGATTCATAAATTTAAGGTAAGTTGCCGAGATTATAGAAACCGTCCCCATTGAAAAATCCCTTGGTCCACTTAAATTGCAAAATACAACTGAAGTTTGCAATGGAAATGATGCATCTTTTTCTGATGTGAATATCATCCCCCAGCTCAACAGCTGAATAATATCTTTTTTTGAATACAATTGGCTTATGCTTCCCATTAAAATCAGATTTTTTGTCACAAATATATTCGAAGAAAATTTTGGGAAAAATTCTGAATACCTATCTCGATATTCATTGGATTTAAATATTGTATTTTGTGATAAATCAAAACTTATATTTACTCTTTCTTGAGTGCTGTGGTAAAAAGATGGATTCTGTGATAAATTAAATGCGATGCTCTCAATTAATATTTTTAAATCTGATGGAGCATAGTTATAGCTTGAAATATCAAAATTTCCCCATTGAGAAAAACCAATGTTAACAAACAAAATAATAGCTATTTTTTTTTTAACTTGTTTTTTATTCCCTATTTTAAAAAATATCCAATTCACTTTATTTGTAATTCATCTTTGGTATTTTAAATACCAATTATCAAAATATTAAATAATCCCTCTTTGACTATTTTCAACAAAATTAATAATTGATTTTGATATATCAGAACCTGAATATTTTTTCTTAATTTCATCTAATGCTTTTGTTCTTGGCAAAGACGACCTAAAGTATAAAGAATAAATTTTTTTAATCAGTTTTCTTTTTTCAGGAGTGAATCCTCTCCTTCTTAATCCTATATTATTCAATCCACTATACTTTAAGGGTTCTCCAGACGCAGTAATATATGGAGGGACATCCTGAACTGCTCTGAAACCTGCTGCAACAATAGAATGTTCTCCCACTTTACAAAATTGATGAACTAAAACTCCACCTCCTAAAAATGCCCAATCATTAATCTTCGCATGTCCACCAAGTGTTGTTTTATTAGCCATAATCACATTATCCTTCACAATACAATCATGAGCGACGTGTACATAGGCCATTAATAAAACATTGTTCCCTATTTCGGTATAGCCTAATGCAGATGTTCCCTTGTTTATCGTAACAAATTCCCGAATTGTTGTATTATCTCCAACGCGAGTTTCTGTTTTCTCTCCTTCAAATTTTAAATCCTGGGGGATTTCTCCGATTACTGATCCCTGAAAAATTCTGCAATTTTTACCGATAATTGTCCCAGATTTTATAACAGCATTACTACTAATTTGAGTACCATCTCCAATGCTCACATTGTCCTCAATGCAAACAAACGGAAGGACATTTACATTCTCTCCTAATTGTGCTCCCTTGTGAACTATAGCCGAGGAGTGAATGGATGTGGAGATATGCTTTCTCCCTTAAACTCGTTTTACTATATTAGCCTTGATTAATGCTTTTGCTACACATTTATCTTCGACATAAGCTTCGCCCTGTAGGCGCACTGCTGATAGCTTTTTTTTGGCTAATTTCATTTCAAGCCGTAACTGATCTCCTGGAGTTACAGGTGTTGTAAACTTTGAGTCAGATACACCAGTAAAAAACATATTTTTTTCTAATGGGTTGTCAACCATATTTAATACTAAAAAAGCTCCTGCCTGTGCCATGGCTTCCAAAATGAGTACCCCAGGCATCACCGGTTGGTTTGGGAAATGACCCTGAAAATAATGCTCATTTATGGTTACATTTTTTATTGCTGTTAATTTATCCCCGGAATAAAAATCAACTATTCTATCAATAAGAATAAATGGATACCGATGAGGAACAACTTTTAGTATATCCTCAATTAAAAAAGGAGATTTGTCCATATTTTTTTAAAAGAAATCTGAATACGTTTTTCGAATCATTTTTACAAATTCAACATTACTAGCATGTCCACTTCTTGCCGCAGTTACATGTCCCTTAATCGGTACACCTAAAAGTGCCATATCCCCAATTAAATCAAGTGTTTTATGACGGACAGGTTCATTTTTGAATCTCAATTTCTTACCGTTCAATATACCATTTGCGCCCATAATAATTTCTTCCTTAATTCCGAACAACCTTTTAAGTCTATCTACTTCTGGGTCATCAATTTCTTTATCAACAATCACAACAGCATTATCTAGGGCACCACCTTTAATTAAACCAACTTCTCTAAGTTTCTCTATCTCACTTAAAAAACAAAAAGTTCTAGCTGGTGCAACTTCTTTCGAAAAATCCTCCTGCATATTATAAACTGCAGTATATTGTGAGCCCAGCGAAGGTAGTTTATAATCAATCATAAAAGTTACCCGAAATCTGTCAGAGGGAAGAACATGTATATCAACTCCTTTTTGAGGATCTGAATAGGATACCGGTTTGCTAATCTCTAAAACCTTCCTTTCTTTCTTTTGTTCTACAATTCCTGACCTTTCCAAGGCCTCTACAAAATCCTTCGAACTACCATCCATCACTGGAGGTTCTTTAGCAGTTAGCTCTATTAAAACATTATCAATCCGTAATCCAGATACAGCGGCTAGTGCATGCTCAACTGTAAATATTTTTACTCCATTTTGTTCTATTGTTGTTCCTCTAGAAATATCAACTACATGTTCAATATCAGCCCTAATTGAAGGACAATTCTTTATATCTGTACGTACAAAATGAATACCAAAATTTTCTGGGGCAGGTTTAAATATAATTGTACTCTCAATTCCAGTATGTAACCCAACGCCCGTACAAGATACTTGCTTTGAAATAGTACGTTGAAATCTATGCTGCGCTTTCATGTTCTAATATAATTTTTTCTAACTTATTCAAGCGAATTTTCATTGAACTTATGGTAGATAATATTGCATCTTTCTTATGTTGCTCACGAATTTTTCTCGCAGGCATTCCTGAATAAATTTCCCCGCCTTTTAATGATTTTGTAACCCCTGATTGTGAAGCTATAATTGATCTTGCCCCAATTTTTATATGAGGAATAACACCGGATTGTCCTGCAAAAATACAGAAGTCTTCAACTATAGAGCTCCCTGCAATCATTGTTCCTGCTGCTAAGAGACATCCTCTTCCAATTTTAACATTATGGGCAATGTGAATGAGGTTATCCATTTTTGTCATATTCCCTATAATAGTTTCTCCTATCGTTGCTCGGTCTATCACACAATTTGCACCTATTTCAACATCACTTCCAATAATCACTTTCCCAATTTGAGGTATCTTTATGTGGGTATCCTTCTCTGTAACAAAACCAAATCCATCGCTTCCAATTACACTGCCGCTAAATATAATAACTCTATCCCTCAATTGACAATTTTGGTAAATAGTAACATTGGAATGTATATCACAATTATTTCCTATAACTGTATTACAGCTAATTAAGGAGTTACTACCAATCTTTGTTCCATTCCCAATTGATGTATTGGCTTCAATTACCGCATTTGCTCCAATAGTTATATTCTTTCCAATATTCGCAGACTTATCGATTATTGCAGTTTGATGAATTCCTTTTTCAACAACTAACATGGGACAAAATTCATTTAGTATTTTTGAAAAAGCAAGTTGAGGATTTTTAACTTCAATTCCATTA
The DNA here is from genome assembly GCA_964575125.1 of uncultured bacterium. Taxonomy (GTDB): domain Bacteria; phylum Fidelibacterota; class Marinisomatia; order Marinisomatales; family AB-629-J13; genus AB-629-J13. Next base: position 6,739 of record CAZNQF010000021.1, on the reverse strand, counting down.
CCATCACAAATCAAAGAGGAATCAGACACAACAAGTGCAGATGCTTCTGTAGATGATAAATATTTTTTATATTTTGAATTTGCTAAAAAAGAGATGGTACCAACCTTTCCCGATTGAATTTCTGAAACACCTGATATAACCAAATCTGGTTGCCCGATTAATTTCCCATCAACCAAATTTGCCAAATATTCTAACGTTACCAAGGGATAACCTATTTAGGTGAGTCTTTCCCTACTTTTCTTAGTTCGTGCAATACATCGTCAGTTAAATCATGAGTAGGTTTTGCATAAAGTAACGCGACAGATCCATCAATTATAAAATCATATCCTTTATCAATTGCAACGCTTTCAACTGCTCTATTAACCTTCGATATTATCTCATTTTGTAATTGATATTCCTTTTTAACCAAATCCCCCTCTGGCCCCACTTTTTTAGCTTGATAGTTTTGAAGAGCAAGCTCTTTTTCTTTTATTTCTTGTTCTTTTCCTATTCTCCAATCAGATGAACTCATTAATCTTTGGGTCTCAAATCCTTCTTTTAAGCTATCTAATTCCCTTTGCATTTCTTGAAACTCAAACTGGACTTTTTGTACTTCTAATTGAAATTGAGATTGCGCCTCTTTGAATTCTTCATATTCCACCTGAATCTTCTGGGAAGACACATATCCAACTTTTAATTGTCCAAACAAAAATACTGGAACTGTTACTAAACCCAATATAAGGGTCATCATTATTTTCTTTATCACTGTTTTCTCCTGAGAATTTAATTAAAATGGTTGTCCAAAAATTATTGTAGATGTCCAGCCCTGTGGTTTTCCTGAACTAGTAATATCATCAAAACCATAGCCTAAATCAAACCCCAACATACCAATCATTGGCATGAAAAATCGAATTCCGACACCCGCCGATTTTCTTAAAGTTAATGCTCCACTTCGAGAGATATCAAATGGTTCTATCATATGATATGAATTCCAAACATTCCCCATTTCTGCGAAGAACAATCCGTATACAACTGGGTTCTCTGAAAAAGGAAATCTAAATTCAGTATTAAACTTCATCATTGCATTCCCACCTATTGGGCTTCCCCCAGATGTAACAGGTCCAATCGAATTGTCCGGATAGCCTCGAAGCATATTACCGTACGGAATACCATTACCGCCCATAATAAAACGTTCATCAAATGGTATGATAGAGAGTTAATCTTCACTCGATGGTAATGACTCACTTATCCCCAAATTTAAAGAACTTTTTAAAACAAATATCC
>CAZNQF010000021.1:0-5466 GCA_964575125.1 uncultured bacterium | reverse complement strand
AAAAAGGGATCCTTGAGTTGGAAATTCAGGCCTATTTCGACTATCTCGACTGATAATTTGAGTTAGATTAATTCCTCTTGAAACATTCAATCCTTTTACATAACGGTCAAGGTCTTCCTGATCACCTTTGTATTCTTTCTCTACTGCTCTAAATGACCAGTTACCTCTAAAGTAATCATCAGGCCATTGAAAGCGTCTTCCCCATGTCAGCGACCCTCCCTTAACAGTAAAATCAAGAGGGAAATAATAATTTGTAGAAGATCCTCGAAATGAATAATAAACTGAAAACCCAATTAAATTTGGAGTGTCGTTCACCATTGGGTCTGTAAAACTTAAGCTAACAGATTGATATTTAGATGGATTAGTATTGTAAATTGAATAATTTGTTCCCGTATTAAAACTAAACATTAATCTCTGTCCCAAGCCTCTGAAATTTGCAAATTCAAGCCCTCCTCCCCCTGTCATCCCATATTCACCAGTGAATCCAATATTAGCATTGGCTCTATCAGCAGACTTCTCTTCAACTACAACCGAAATATCTACCTGATCTTCATCAACCTGAATCATATCTGGCACCACATTAGAAAAATAATTTAACACCCAAACTGCTTGCTGACTTCGAATCAATTTTTGCCTGCTAAAAACATCACCTGGGAATATTCTTAATTCCCTTCGAATAACATTTTCTCTGGTTTTTGTATTGCCTCCAACTAATATGTTTCTAACATGTACTTTGTGGTTTTCTGTAATTCGAAAATGGATGGCTAATGAATCTTTCCCCACTGGTGTAATTAATGGTTCAATCCTACTATAAATATATCCCCGATCCATGTAAAGCCCTTGAACTCTTTCATACACGGCCTTATTAAAATTTTCTTCATTATAAATATCACCTTTTTCTAGAGCCAAAACAGAAGACAATAATATCTCATCATAAAGGGTGTTCCCCTCCCATGTAAAATCTTTGAATTTATATTTTTCTCCCTCTGATACCTTTATATATAAATTCATTCTTTTCTTGTTATGGCTATACCCAATAGAATCTGAGAGGAAGGTAAAATCACGATATCCTTTATTTTTATAAAAATTAGTTAGTGATTCTATATCCTCATCAAATTTTTCATTGTCAAAATAGGACCTCCAAAATAAATACCATCTTTGCTGTTTTGTGTTTTTTAATTCACGTCTTAATTTCCAATCTGAGAATGCTGTATTACCAACAAATTTTATTTTCCCGATTTTTACTTTTTGATTTTCATTTATTTTGAAAATCAAATCTTTTGTTATATCCAATATCTTTGGGTCATTTGATCTAACAGTTTTTGCTGGTTTTAATTCCCCTGTTATATCAGATAAAAGAAAACCTTCTTCCTCATAAAGAGATTCTAATTCCTTTATTTTATCATGTATTGTATTTAGCTGGATTCTTTGTCCTGAAACGAGAGAAGTTTTTTCTTCAAGTTTTGAATCTTTTATTTTTTTGTTACCCTCAAAAATAATTTTGCCCAAAATTGGCGATTCCACAACTACTATAGTAATCTTGATTCCATCTACACTCTCTTCATCAAGCCGAATTTGGATATCATTAAACATCCCTAATTTCCACAATCGTTTTACAGCTTTGGAAAAGTCTCCCCTGTTAATATTATTCCCTGCTTTTATTGAGGATGTATAGAGGATCATTCTATCTGTTGTAACAATATTTCCTTCAACCGATACATCAAGTATTTTAATCTCAGGAGAGCTTTGGGAAACACAAAAATTGATAGAAAAAATCAAAAATAATATGAAATACTTTTTCTTCATACCCATTAAACTTGGTTACTTACCATCCCAAACCGTCTTTCTCTGTTCTGATAGTCTAAAACAGCTTCCAAAAGCTGTTTTTCTCTGAAGTCGGGCCAAAATGTGTCTATCATATATAATTCAGTATAAGCAGCTTGCCACAGCAAAAAATTGCTTATTCGTCGTTCACCTCCTGTCCTAATAAGCAAATCAGGGTCTTTAACATTATGTGTATATAAATTTTCTGATATAGTTTTTTCTGTTATGTGTTCAGAGATAGTATTATCTAATGCAACTTGGGAAGATATTTTTTTAACTGCTCTTATTATCTCCTGTCTTGCTCCATAGTTCAATGCTAATATTAAGTTTAATCCTGTATTATCTTTGGTCAAATCAATTCCTTCTTGTATCCCTACTCTTGCTGTATCAGGTAAAATATTTAGATCACCAATAGTTGTCAACTTTACACCGTTTTTATGGAGATTATTAATTTCTCCTTTAATTGTGTTTAACAACAGGGTCATCAAAGCGGAAACTTCTTTTTTTGGTCTTAGCCAATTCTCAGTAGAAAATGTATATAATGTTAAATGACAAACCCTTATTTCTCCGCAAATTTGAGTGATTTTTCTAACTGAATTTATGCCTTCATGGTGCCCAGCTAATCGAGGCAAAGATCTCATTTTTGCCCAACGTCCATTTCCATCCATAATAATAGCAATATGATCAGGAATGTTCCCAAGGCTTAAAACTTTTTCTTTTAAATTCGCATTAATCATTGACTATAAACACAAACCGAATAAAAATAATTGTTTTTTTTAAATGGTAGTCTTTTAATGCTGTTCTCAATTAATGAGATAATTCACTCTTAATTTTTGATGTGATACTAAAAAACTCCTTAGAGTTTGGATGGTCAGGAGAGCTATACGTTAGTGGAATCCCGCTATCAGTTGAATCGGTGATAGATTTTGAGACAGGGATTTTTCCAATCAATGGTACGCCCAACCTTTGACTTTCTTTTTCCCCTCCTCCTTTTTTAAATAAATCAATAGTAAAGGAAAATTCGCCATTTTTATCAAGTTTTATTTTTCCCTCTTCTCCCAATTGTATCGTTCCCTTATCAACTGTTTCATCCTCAGCATCTAACACCGACCCAGTCAATGTTAATCCTGACATATTTTCGATCACACCTAAAACGGGAGTGTTTACTTTTCTGAACATATCTGCACCTTTCCTTACATCTGAAAGTGCAATATCTTGAGGTGTTGTTACAATGACTGCACCTGTAATCTGAATTTTTTGAGTCAGGGTCAATTGAATATCACCTGTTCCGGGCGGAAGATCTAAAATTAAATAGTCTAATTCTCCCCAAAGAACATCACTGAAAAACTGTTCAGTCATCCTTGCTACAAGAGGCCCGCGCCATATAGCAGGTGAATCATTGCCACTAATGAACCCAAAACTCATAACTTTTAACCCATTCCAATCCAGTGGAACTAGTTTTTTCATCTGAGTAAGTTGGGGAGATTCATTCATCCCCAAAATTATGGGAAGAGATGGGCCATAAATATCAAGATCAAGTAACCCTACTGAATGCCCCTTTTTCAAAAGAGCACAGGCAATATTTGCTGCAATAGTTGATTTACCAACTCCACCTTTTCCACTTGCAACAGCAATAATTCTTTCTTCTTTTTCAGGTTTTTCTGGTTTAGACATCCCTCCTATAGGCTGTGGGGTCCCTAAAACATTTACATCTATTTTTTCAAAATAATCTAGAGAGCTTAATTTATTTACAACTGCTGATTTAACATCCTCTTGCTTTGATTTTTCTGATGAAATTTTCAGGGAAACCACAATTTCTTTATTGCTGATCGAGATATTTTCAACTAATCCAAAAGATACAATATCCCGATTAAATCCGGGATAATTAATTTCGGATAAAATCTTTTTTACTTGGTCTTTTGTCATGAGTAATTATAGTTAAGATAAAAAACGGCTTTTATAAAGCCGTTTTTAAATATAAATGGAGTAGATGCTTATCCAGGGAAATCCCTGCCAAACCATTCATAGTTAATTTTAATATATTTTTCCCACTCCTCTGGTACTTCACTTTCTTCAAATATAGCTTCAACCGGACATTCCGGTTCGCAAGCTCCACAATCTATGCATTCATCCGGATCTATATAGAGCATATCCTCCTCTTTTGGAACAAATCCATCAGCTTTAGCTTCCTCCCCCACACCAGTTTTATCATAAGGTCCATGAATACAATCAACAGGACAAACTTCAACGCAAGCTGTATCACAGGTCCCTACACATGGTTCAGCAATTATATAAGTCATTTATTACTCCTAAATAAATTTTTTAATTAAATAATAATTTTATAAATCAACCGCCGAAAATTAATGATGATTTCTACATGCGGAAAAGTCTTTTAGCTAACTAATTTATTCTATATTTTTCTATTCTCTTTCCCAGTTGACAAGAAGATTTAATCATTAAATATTCTACAAAACGAACAACAATTAATATTTGGGCTGCCCAAACGATTTCATCAACCGGTGATGCAGTTTATCAAATCGCTCTTGTGTGGGTTATGCTTGAAATAACTCAATCAAATCTTATCACAGGCTTAGTTACAATGTGTGCTTATTTACCTGCTATCATTTTTGTGGGTTTCTCTGGGGTACTTGCAGATAAATATAATCGAATGAAGTTAATGCTAATTTCAAATTTTTCTCAAGCCTTAGTTGTTTTAATTATTCCATTACTATTTTATTTAAATATTAAAAGTGCGATTATTATTGGTTGCGTTGCATTTGTACGTACAGCATTTGGCTCTTTATTTCCGCCAGCGATTAATGCAATTCTACCGGAATTAATTCCAAAGGAAAAATTAGTAAAGATAAATTCCTTAATTGCTACCAGCGCACAATTTGCTTATTTAATAGGTCCAGCACTAGCTGGAATTTTACTTTCGGTAATTTCAATAGAGAATCTGTTTCTTTGGGATGCTATTTCATTCGTTTTATCGGCAATAATCCTTATGAAGATTTCTTATAGCTATTCACCCGGTCATACAAAATACAAAAGTCATTTAAAAGAATTGTTGTCTGGATTAAATTACTTGAAATCAAACAGATCTATTGGATTTATTCTAACTGTCACTATTTTGAATAATATTTTTATAATGGGTCCCGCTATTGTAGGGCTACCAATTTTAATAAAACAATTTTTAAAAGGAACCGCTGCACACTTTGCTTTTGTAGAAGCAGGGATGGCTCTAGGAATGCTATCTGGCTCTCTATTTATGTTCAAACTCTCAAAAAAATATAAAGCAGGAAATCTTCTTTTATTTGGACTAATATGGGATGGACTGACATATGCTTTGTTTTTCTGGGTAGCGTCAGTTCCAATGGCTTTAATACTCATTATTTTTCATAGGTTCGGAATGCCCATCATCACCTTTTCAAGTACAACTATTTTGCAAAAATATACCCCCAACGCCTACCATGGGAGATTATTTTCTATGGTCCATTTGGCAGTATCCGGGATGACAGCAATCTCTGCGGCATTTGTTGGAATCCTCGCAGAAATCTTACCAATTAATACCGTATTTTTTATGTTTGGTCTGGGAGGTATGTTCACGGGATTAATTGGCTGTTTAAACAAAAAAATTCGGAC